>CAZOSR010000001.1:0-926 GCA_964582445.1 uncultured Coriobacteriaceae bacterium
CGATCAGTGAGTACGAGGACGCCAGGCCGAGCCCCATGACGATGTAGCCGATGTTGGAGATGGTCGAGTAGGCGAGCATCATCTTGATGTCGTCCTGGAAGACTGCGAAGAACGCGCCCATCACGATCGAGATCGCGCCAAGCCAGGTGAGAACGAGATTCAAGCCGCTCATGTCGATCGCGTCAGAGCCGTAGGCGATCTGGTAGAGGCGCAGCATGCCGAGAATGCCGACCTTGACGACGAGACCTGACAGCATCGCCGAAACCGGACTCGGGGCGATCGCATGCGCGTCGGGGAGCCAGATGTGGAGCGGGAAGAGGGCTGCCTTCACCATGAGGCCGAGCGTGAGCGCCGCGAATGCCGCGACGATCGGCGCGTGGGCGGCCCCCGAGAGCCGGGCGGTCACATCGGCCATGTTGAGCGTCCCGGTGAGCGCGTAGAGCAGGCCGACGCCGAGCAGTATCGACAGTGAGGACACAGCGCCCATCACCAGGTACTTGAACGCCGCCATCTCCGCGGTCTTCTCGCCGCTGATCGCCACGAGCGCATACGCCGAGAGCGAGAGGATCTCCATGAAGACGTAGAGGTTGAACAGATCCCCGGTGACGATGAATCCGAGCATTCCGGTGATGTTGAGCAGTATGAGCGTGTAGTAGTAGGGGATGCGCTCCGGCGCGAGGGCACCGCGCGCGTAGTGCTTCGAGAACATCACCGCGAGCAGGCCGAGTAGACAGACCACGGCCACTGACGCGCTGAACTCGTCGAAGCGCAATTCGATGCCATACGGGGCCACCCACCCTCCCACGACGTAGGAGAACGGCCCCTCCTGGAGCACGCGCAGGATGAGCAGGCCGGCCATCCCGCTCGTCAAGATCATCGTGAGGAGCGTCCACTCCCACGAGCGACGCCCTTGCGAGTCGCTCACG
>CAZOSR010000001.1:936-24342 GCA_964582445.1 uncultured Coriobacteriaceae bacterium
GAGCGCGGCCCACACCCACCGCTCGCGCTCGGCGAGCAGCACCCCTGCAAGGAGTGCCAGCCCGATGACCGCGTCGATGTGGGCCAGGTGCACCACCTGGTACACCACCAGCGGAGTGAGCAGGAAGAGCACCAGCAGCGGAGGCCACGAGATCATCTCACTCGGCCTCCCTCAGTTCGTCGGCCTCGATGGTGCCGCACTGGCGCCAGATGCGAATGATGAGCGAGAGAGCCAGAGCCGTTGTGCTAACGGCCACAACGATCCCGGTGAGGATCAGTGCCTGCGGCAGCGGGTTGATGAACGGCGCAGATGCTCCCTCGCCCATGATGGGAGCATCGCCTCCATCTACAACGCCGAGTGCGACGATGAACGCGAACACGGCCGTTTCCATGATGTTGAGACCCATGAACTTCTTCACGAGGTTGTTGCGGGTGATGACCGCGTACAAGCCGATGCAGAAGAGCACCACGGAGGCTGCGTAGTCCAGGTTGTTCCAGAGCGCCTCGATCATGACCGGCCCGCCATCAGCCGGAACACCCGGGCGAATACCACTGCGCCGCCCAGGCCGATCCCGATCTCGATGAGCACCAGCATCACCTCTGCGATGGGGCGCAGGCTCTCTGACCGCGGGAAGAACAGGTAATCTCCCCACACCGCGAGCCCGGCGACGCCGACTGCCACGAACGTGAGCGGTGCTATCACCTGGAGGATCCGAACGGGTCGCATCGGGATGAGGCGCGCAGATGTGCGCTCGTCGAGCACGAGCGTGAGAGCGATGATGAGCGCTCCCAGCATCGTGCCGCCCTGGAAGCCGCCGCCGGGAGTCACGTGGCCGTTCAGGATGACGTATACCGCGAAGACGAGGATGAACGGAGCGAGTACGCGCACGATGAAGCGCACGACCACGCTCGGCGTCACCGGAACGGCGTCGGACTCCGGACGACGGCCTGCATCGGGTGCTCCAGCCAGCACCGCGATCACCGCCATAAGCGCGGTGACGATCACGGTGACCTCGCCGTTGGTGTCGAATCCGCGGTAGTTCAGGATCACGCTCGTGACCACGTTCTCGGAGCCGGTCTCCTCCGGGCCATGCTCGAGGTAATAGGCGCCCACATGGGTGTATGCCGGCGTGTCCGGCGACCCATGCGGCGGAATGGCGGCAACGGCGTTCAGCAGCACAGCGCCCACTGCGACAAGCAGCACGATGGTGAGCGCGCGTTTCACGTCAGCGCTCCTTCCTGGTCGTGCGGCTGATCGTCACCAGGAACAGGACAGTGGTGACACCGGCGCCCACAGCAGCCTCGGTCATCGCCACATCAGGCGCGCCCCTGTGCAGCCACAACAGACACATCATCAGCGAGTACGTGGAGAACACGATCGCCGCAGCGAGCAGGTCTTTCAGGCGGATGACCGATATCGCCGAGGCGATGAGCAGCGCTATCAGCATGATGTCGAAGATGCGGCTCACCGGCGCTTCACCAGCCCCGTGAGCGGCTCGAGTCCGGTGCGGTACGCCGCCCGTGCGAGTGCATGTGCGGCCGTCGGGCTCGACAGAAGGATCAGACCTCCGAGTGCGAGGAGCTTGAGAGCGTCCGGCTCAGGGGCGCGGAGCAGGGCGAGCGCGAGCAGGACCGATCCGGCGCCGACAGTGTCACACTTCGTCGCCGCGTGCGTGCGCGAGTAGAAGTCCGGGAAGCGCAGCATCCCCAATGTGCCGACCAGGAAGAAGAAGGCTCCAGCGATGCCGAGTGCCACGGCGAGCGCCTCTCGTGTCGCCTCAAGGAGGCTCACTCCCACTCACCCCGCAACCTGCCGGTCTCCACCAGCCGGCCTGCGGCGATCGTCACAATGAAGTTCAGCAGGCCGTAGACCAGCGCGACGTCTACGAAGAGGCTGCGATCGAAGACGAATGACAGCAGGCACAAGACAACGAGCGTCTTGGTCCCCACAACGTTCACCGCGAGAAGGCGGTCAACGGCTGTGGGGCCGAGGTAGGCGCGCAGCAGACACAGTGAGGCATTCGCCAGCATGAAAACGGCGAGGCCCCACAAGAAGGCTGTCATCGCTATCGCCTACCTGTCGAACGTTGCGGTGACCCGTCGTTCGAGGTCACCACTCGATATCGCATCCGAGAACGACTCGTGCAGGCAGTGGATGACGAACACATCACCGTCGACGTCGACGGTGAGCGTTCCTGGTGTCAGCGTGATCGAGTTGGCGAATGCCACACGTGCGGTGTCTGAGGAGAACCGTGCGCGGTGCGTCTGCATGGCCGGGGCGATTCCCATACGAGGGTCGAGCACGCGCTCGGCCACGTATACGGCCGCAACCACTATCTCCTTGAGCAGATACGCGAGATAGAGCGGCAGTCGCAGCCACACCGCTACAGGCAGAGGTTCGCTCTCGCCGGGCCAGAGGACCCGATCGGCCCACCAGCCGGCCGCACCGGCGACCACTGCTCCGATGAGCAGATCGAGCGGTTTCAGTGAGGCCGTGATGACCAGCCAGAAGAGGAAGAGCACGGCGATGGAGGCGATCCGTCTCACGGCTGCGGCGCCTCCTTGCGCTCTGACTCATGCGGCGTCTCGACGAGCGCCGCAGATGCCGCGTCAAGCAGTTCGAGTGCGTTCACGGCCCCGGACGGATACGAAGCCCATCCCGTGCTGACCTGACACGTCACGGCGGGCTCCAGCGCGTCGCCCTCGAAGCTTGTCGCGCCGATCGCCTGTCTCAGCCTCTCGGCGATTCCTGGCGCGTCGTCCACAGAAGCGTAGGGCAGCGCGACTGCGAAGCCGTCGTCTCCGGCTCGCCCGATGAGATCGGTGGAGCGCACTGCCAGGCGGAGTACGTCTGCGAGGTGCTCGAGCATCGCGTCGGCCTTGTACCTGCCGAACACCCGGGTGAACTCCTCGAACTCATCCACCGCGAGCATCACGAGACCAAGCGAGTGTCCGTACCGGTCCGCTCGCTCTACCTCGTCGGCAAGTCGGGCAAGGAACGGTTCATGCCGGAGCACGCTGGTCAGGGGATCGAGCGGAGACGCGCCCTCGAGCGCGGCTGCCCGCCCGAGGAGCTGTCGCGAGCGCATGCCGGTGAGTATCCCGCTCACGAGGAACACGAGCAGGCACAGGGTGAGGTCGGGCCAACGGTCCTGCAATGCCGAGCGGGGTAGAGACAGCGCAACCAGGCCAGCGCTGACGGCCCATGTTGCGATCGCACCCGCCGGCCCAAGGCGCATTCCCGCCAGCGTGACGGGGATGAGGAACAGGAACCATGTCGACCACGGCCCGCCCACGAGCAGGACGAGCGCGGCCACGAACGCCTCTGTGCCGACGACGAGCAGGACACCTGGCAGGTCGAACGTCTGTTGCGGGACATGCCCCCCATCGGCTGCAGCTGTCACGTCAGACATGAGTGACACCCCTCGCTGAAGCCGTAGTCCTATGTGTATGCGCGATGTTCCCGCGAGCACCGTGCATTGGCGCCGGGAGTTGTCGGTCTGCACTGGAATCCGGCACCATGCTCTATATGCCACTTGCACCGCCGATTTAACCTGCGCATCTCCATCGGGGACGAAAGAGGTCGCCCCGCGCTATAGTGGGCGGGTCAGAGGGGGCCGAGTGAACGGAACCAGTGAGACGATGACACGGGGAGAGAGTCAGTCCGCGCACGGCCACCCCTACTCGTTGGGTGAGGAGATAGCCAATGCCGTGACGCACGGGGTTGGTGCGGCACTGAGCGTGGCCGCGCTTGTCATCCTAATCGGAATAGCCGCCCTCTGGGGCGATGGCTGGCATCTCGCGAGCGCCATCGTCTACGGGGTCACGATGTTCCTTCTGTATATGGCGTCCACGCTCTATCACGCCATCTCGCATCCGGGTGCCCGCCACGTCCTGAAGATCATCGATCATGCCGGCATCTACCTCTTGATCGCGGGTACCTACACCCCTTTCACGCTGGTGACCATCCGCGACGATGGTGGCTGGTGGCTCTTCTCAGTGGTCTGGGCGCTTGCGCTCATCGGTATCGCGCTTGAAGCTGCCTGGGTCTACCGCCCCAAGTGGGTCTCTGCGGTCGTCTACCTGGCGATGGGGTGGCTGGCGATCACGGCCATCAGGCCGATCGTCGAGAATCTGGAGCGCCCGGGTGTGTGGCTTCTCGTTGGCGGTGGTGTCGCCTACACGCTCGGCACGGTCTTCTACGTGATGAAGCGCGTCAAGTTCATGCACGCTGTCTGGCACCTCTGGGTGCTCGCAGGGAGCGTGCTGCACTTCCTTGCGGTCATGCTCTACGTGTTCCCCGGACCCTAGCGTCCGGGGTGCGGCAGTTCCGCAGGAGTCAGGATCATCGGGATCGGTGAGCTCTGGATGACCGCACTCGCTACCGAGCCGATCTCGCCGTCGAGGGTCTCATGTGTTCGGGGTGCAAGGACCACCAGTGAGTAGTCGCCTGACTCGACCAGTCGCGGGAGCACCTCGACAGCGTCTCCTCTGACGACGCTCGTGTGGACGTCGCGGATCCCGTGCTCGCGTGCCCGCTCGGCGAGTATCTCCATCCGGTCGATCGCCTGCGCCTCCCTGCCCTCCCGGGCGGCCTCGAATGTGAATGGTGTGACGTAGATAAGCTCCATGCGTTCGACGCCGCGTGGTGCGAGTCCGCACGCCAGCGCGCAGATACGGTCGCTCGGTTCGAACACGTCGACCGGCACGAGCACCGACGTGAGCATACGGGCACATGCATCGCTGCCGGATGCAGCATCGGGGAGCCGGCTGCTCGGCATCAGCAGGATAGGGACCGGGCTGAGGCGCACCACATCCGAGCTGACGCTTCCGGAGAAACCCGTGTAGAACAACCCCTGCCCGCGGGTGCCCATGACGATGATGCCGACGCCGTGCTCTTCAGCCAGAGCCACGATCGCGTGGGGTGGATACCCGAGCGGCGTCTCCACGTGAACCCGTATGCCTGCCCGTTCCAGCGATTCGATCTGCCGGGAGAACGCTGCATCGTCAGCGGCGGTGGGCTCCTTGTGCAGGTCGATCGCATACACCAGCACGGCATCACGGACGCCCAGCAGGCCGAGTTGGCCAGCGCAGGCGACGATGCCTTCGGATGAAGGGCCGAGATCGGTGGCGACGATCGCATGCGAGAACATACGGGAGCCTCTCGATCGGGAACGCCTTTGTGGTTTGTGGCGAGGATGCTGTCCCGTGCTCCACCAGTATATCTCGGGCACAACGTCGGCTCCACATGAGGAAGCAGCCCGTGTTGGCACGGAATGTGCGGGTTAAGCTACCATAGCGACCACATAGCTTATGATGTGTTCAGCACGGGGGTTTCGAGCGGCTCTAAGGGGCGAGGAAAGGCCGACGTTGTACGATCTTGAGGGCGTACTTGGACCAGCAGTCATGGAGTTTGTGGATCAGCATGTCCGTTCGCTCCTGACCTGGGACATCCTTGTGTTCTTCCATCGCAACCCCGATGCCGTCCTCGACATCGAGGGTCTCGCCTCCCGTCTCGGTCGCAGGGCTGATGAACTCGAACCCGAGATCGAGGCGCTGTGCGAGGGCAGGATCCTCGCCCGTGCGGGTGGTCTGGTGCGGTACAAGCCTGCTGCGGAGACGCGGGAGACGATCGGTCACTTCGTCGAGAGCTGCCAGGACAGAGGCAGGCGCCTCGCCCTCATCGCTCTCGTACTCCACAAGATCAACCCGGGCTACTGAGTGCAGCCGGTCGCACTGTCCGGGTGAGCCCGACCGCACCACAGACACGCCATCCTGGTAGTCTTAAGCCATGAACACCATCCTTCAACAAGTCATCCTCGTCCTCGTCCTCATCGTGTTCAACGGCTTCCTCTCCGCCGCGGAGATCGCACTGGTGAGCGCGCGTCGCGCAGTCATGAAGATGGAGGCCGAGGCGGGGTCCAAGAGCGCTCAGAAAGTGCTCCGTCTCACCGAGGATCCCGGGCGCTTCATGGCGGCCATCCAGATCGGCATCACCCTCGTCGGGTTCGGGGCCTCGGCTACTGCGGCTGTCACGCTCGCCGAACCGGTGGCGGACTGGCTTGCCTCGCTCGGTCTGCCGTGGATCACTCCGGCCGCCTCCGGTCTGGCGGTCTTCATCGTCACGCTCATGATCTCGTACGTCACCCTGGTCGTTGGCGAGCTCGCCCCGAAGCGACTGGGGCTTGCCCGGGCAGAGCGCGTGGCCAAGTTGGTGGCCGGTCCAGTGGCGCTGCTTCAATCGGCTGCGGCGCCGCTGATCTGGGTGCTTACCAGGTCCACGAACGTGGTTGCACGCCTACTCGGCGTCCCACCCGGATCGGTGCGACCCGGGGTGACGGAAGAGGAGATCAAGCTCCTGGTCACCGAACAGGGCACCTTGCTCGAGGACGAGAAGCGGATGATCCATGAGATATTCGAGCTCGGCGACATGGTCGCGAAGGAGATCATGGTCCCACGGGTCGATATCCGCATGCTCGAAGATACCGTGCTCGTTGGCGATGCGATCGGTGTCTTCCGTGATTCCGGATACTCACGGTTGCCGGTCTTCGCCGGTGACGCCGATACGGTCGTGGGCATCGCGATGTTGAAGGACCTCGTGGGTCCTGTCGCGGCAGGACGCTTGGAAGAGCCCGTCTCGACCTTTGTGCGCCCGGCGGTCTTCGTGCCCGAGACCAAGCCGATCCTCGTGATGCTCAAGGACATGCAGCAGGCTCATAACCATCTGGCTATCGTGGTAGACGAGTATGGCGGCACTGCCGGCCTGGTGACGATCGAGGACATCGTTGAGGAGATCATCGGCGAGGTGGTCGATGAGTTCGACCGCGAGCGCCGCTACATCACCACGCTCGGACCGGGCGAGTGGGCCGTGGATGGTCTCTTGTCGGTCCACGAGGCCAACGAGACGCTCGGCTGGGACCTGCCGGTGTCGGACGAATACGAGACCGTCGCGGGTTGGCTGCTCGTGCGTCTGGGGCATATACCGACAGGCGGTGAAGAGGTCCAACACGGTGATCTTGTGGTCCGCGTCGACGCGGTCCGGCGACGGCGGATCGCCCGTCTGCGTGTTTCGCGCATGCGGGGCGAGGGCAGAGCACCCCAGGTCGGCTCCTGATCACCGGGGCCGAGCGTATGCCTTGTGATGATGGGAGTCTCGATGGAACACAGTGACAGCCAGTCGGCCGATTCGGCCCCGGTCCCGGTTGCAACTGCACCGGTGCCACAACCCGTGCCTCCGCCATCCCCGGTGCAGCCGCCACCGCAGCAGCGGTCCGGCCCGGGCTTCGTACTATGGGCTGGCGTCGGGCTTGTCGTGCTCGGAGGCCTTCTGCTTGTGAGCCAGTTCGTCCCAGGGGCTGACCTCTGGCGCTGGTGGCCGCTCATCCTCGTTGCGGTCGGCATACGTCAGGTATTCGGATCGCGGCACGCGAAGTGGTCCATCAGGCACCTCGGCGAGGGCATTGTGACGATCACCTTCGCCCTCGTGTTGCTCGGACAGATGCTCGGTTTCCTCCGATGGGATGTGTGGTTCGGGATCGCGAGACTGTGGCCGGCCCTTCTGATCTCACTCGGTCTTGAGATCATCGGCAAGTCGATGCGGGTCGAGTGGCTGCGCTTCGTAGGAAGCCTCGTCGTCGTTGCGGCGCTGGCTTACGGTGCACTCGGTATGGCCGCCTCGGGGGGGTGGCAGCCGACACGCTATACGGGCGGCGAACCGTTCCGGCATATCGAACGATCGAGCGCCTCGGTGGAATCGGGGCAGGCAGAGATCGACGGAGCGGTCGGCCAGCTCACGGTCATCGGCGGTGGCGACCTTGTCCGTGCCGAGGGGAGCTCGCCGTTCGAGCCTGTGTTCGAGGTGTCGAGGGAGGGCCGTTACGCCGAGGTCAAGGTGTCCGCAGGCGAGGGCGCATGGGTGCCGATGATGCCCGGGAGCGAGCTTGAGGTCGCTCTCGACCGTGGGGTCGTATGGGACCTCGATATCAAGGCCGGTGTTTCCGACTACGAGGTCGATCTCAGCGACATCGTGATCGCGTCTCTGGATCTGGAATCGGGTGTCTCCAACGGCGTGGTGACGCTCGGGCAGGCTGAGGATGCAAACACACGTGAGGGCATACCGGTTGAGATAGACGCGGGCATCTCGGCGCTCGTGGTGCGCATTCCACGCGGTGACAACGCCCGCTTCATCGTGGGCGAGGGGCTATCCGGTATCGAGACCGAGGGCGAGTGGACACGCGAGAGCGCTGGTTCCGGCCGTGTCTACGAAAGCGATGGATTCTCCGATGCGGGTGCGTACTGGGATGTGCACATCGACTCGGGCATAGGTGGCATCACGCTGCGCTACTACTAGAAGGACTGGAAGACACAGGGAGGTCACGGCCGTGACAGAAACCAATCAGCCGGGCGGACAGCCTGCGGGCGAGCATGACAACAGCGGGTGGATCATCATTGGTGTGATCCTGGTGGTGGTGGGATTCTTCCTCGGAGCACAGAGCCTCGGTCTCGTGCCGCGGCAGATGGCTGAGGCCTGGCGCTGGTTCGGTCGCGCCCGTGGCGGCATAGGCGTGCTTCTGTTGGGCATCGCGCTCATCGTGTGGGCGCAGTCGGGCCGCCGGATCAGCATGCCGCGTACGAGCGGGAAGCTCGTGCGCTCCCGGTCGGACAAGTGGATCGCGGGCGTCCTCGGCGGACTCGCGCGGTACTTCGGAGTCGACAGCACGATTCTGCGACTTGCGTTCATCGCGCTCATCGTGCTCTTCGACGTCGGTGGTTTGGTGGTCGCATATATCATCATGGCGATCGTGGTGCCGCTCGAGTCGCAGCCGGTGCAAGTCCCGCCGGCTCCCTCTCCAGCGTACGCGCCTCAGGCGCCCGCCGCCCCTGTGGCGCCGGCTGCTCCGGCGGAGCCCACAGTCCCGGCGGAGGCGGCAGCTCCGGCGGAGCCCACAGCTCCCGCGGAGCCCCCGGCTCCTCCCGCGAACGGATGAGCGGACTGGCAGAAGCCATGTCCTCGCGGGCGCCGGCGACCCGTCCGGGCGACGTCATCGACGCGCACGTGCACCTCTTCTCGGTGCCGATGTTCCGTGAGCTCATCGAGACGACACCGGACGTGCCACCCAGGTGGCGACGGGCGCTCGAGGATGGGAAGTGGGGTCGCAGAGGCGAGACACTGCCGGATCTTGATGCGCAGGCGATGGCGGCCTGGTATGCCGAGCGGCTGGACAGCGCGGGCATCGCGAAGGCGCTCGTGGTGTCGGTCTGGCCGGACTCACAGTACATGCGGGACTTCATCACCGCCTCGGCTGGTCGTGTGGCAGCGCTGTGCAACATCGATCCGCGCACCCCTGAGGCTCCAGCGCTCCTGGAGCGAGAGATGGCGGCGGGATTCAAGGGCGTGAAGCTCTATCCGGTCAACCGCTGCTTCCATCTGTCCGATCCGGCGTGCCGTCCGTTCTTCAAGAAAGCTGCCGAGCTCGGTGCGTCGATCACCGTCCACTACGGCGTGACCGTCGACCCCGCGGGTGATCTGCGCTACGCGGATCCCACCGACCTTTCTCCGGTGGCACGCGACTATCCCGATCTGCCCTTTGTCATCGCGCACTTTGGCGCGGGCTATCTGCACGAGGCGTTGCGGGTCGGCTACCAGTGCAAGAACGTCTGTTTCGACTCCTCGGGCACCAACAACTGGATGGATTACGATCCGCACGGATACACGCTCGCGCAGGTCTTCGACCGCTCCCTCACGGCGCTCGGCCCCGAGCGCGTCCTCTTCGGCACCGACTCGGGCACCACCGGCCCCTATCGGCAGTGGATCGCATTCCAGCAACGCCGGACGCTGGAGGAGCTCGGTCTTTCGGCGCATGACCGCGATCTCATCCTGAGGGGCAACGCGGCGAGGATCTTCGCGCTCGACGAGTAGGAGGCGACGTGTCGTTCGGCAAGCACAATGAGGAGCGCGAGTACGACGAGCTCGTGAACTGGGACGCTCGGCTCACGCGGGAGGGCCCGTTCTTCAGGCGGTTGTTCGCCGAGCACGGTGTGCGATCCGTGGCCGATGTGGGGGCAGGCAGTGCGCGGCACTCCATCATGTACCGCTCGTGGGGGTTGGATGTCACGGCGATCGACCCGGGAGCGGATATGCTCGAACTGGCGCGCGAGAACGCCGAACGACTCGTCAGTGACGTGCGCATCGTGGAGGGTGGATTCGGCCAGGTGGCCGATATCGTGGGCTCCCCGGTCGACGCGATCACCTGCACCGGCAACGCGCTCCCGCACGTGCGATCGATCGAGGGGCTGCGGCAGGCGCTCGCCGATATGGCAGCCGCATTGCGCCCATCCGGCGTGCTGGTGCTGCACTACCTGAACCATGACCGCCTGCTCAAGCAGCACATCCGCACGATGTCCCCGGTCTTCCGCGAGACCCCCTCTGGCGACAAGTTCTTCATGCGTCTGCTCGACTACACGCCGGACGGCGACGGGATCCTCTTCGACTTCGTGACGCTCGTGCGCGATGCCGCCGTTCGGGAGACGCCGCACACGATCGCAAGCTGGCCCGGAACACTGGAGCACGATCCGAGCGGCGGGTGGTCGCTGCGCTGTCGCCGCTCGCTCCACTTCGCGATGCCTGTCGCGCTCATCACGGCCGAGCTTGACGCTGCGGGATTCGAGCATGTGCGCGTGTTCGGCGATCACGAGGGCAGGGCGCTCGACCGTACAGCCGATGAGAGCATGATCGTGACCGCTGTGCGTTCCAGCGCCTAGAGTCGGCGGTCGACCCTCGTCCCCGAACACACCACGGGGCCCAGAAGACACTGCCTCCCAAGAGCCTGATCGCATGCCATTACGGGGGCGGTCAGCCCGTCAGGCACCTCGCCCGTGACGCCAGACGCCAGTTCCCGGTAGACATGGCACAGCGGCAGGCCCGCGACATTCTGGAAGCACTGGTCGTCGTCCACGCTCGCGAGGTGGCGCTCGATGTTGTAGGCGCCCGCGCAGCCGAGCGCCTCACCCTCGGCTATCCAGGTCTGGATCACGTCATCGTCGAGTGCGCGCATCCGCACCTTCGTCACAACCGGGAACGTGTACGGTGCCGGGGCGCCATCCGCGTGAAGCGCCACGCCGGTGACGACCTCATGGACGCCGCCCGAGAGGCTGCGCAGCATACGCCGGGCGTCCTCGGCATCGCTTGGCTTGCCGAGAACCGATCCGCGGTGGACCACGATCGTGTCGAACGCGAGCAGTGTCCCCACAGCCCCCGATGCCCTCGCCGCAAGCGCCTTCTCGGCCGCAAGAGCGATTGCGAGCGCTTGCGGTTCCAGCGGCTGCGAAAGGTCCTCTTCCGTGTCGGTCGCCAGAGTGTGTGCGCGGAGTCCGAGCCAGCCGATCAGACGCCGGCGGCGGGGAGACGCGGATGCGAGGACGATGTCGGACGGGATCATGCGCGGATGATAGCACCCGGGCACCCGAAACGGCATAATCAGGAAAGTGCACCGTTGCCCGGAGATGACCATGGCCTCAAGCACGGCACAGCCAGAGCGCGCGCCCGAACCCGTTGAGCGGTTCGTCAAGCAACTCCTGGTGGTGTACAAGGCCGCAAAGCTCTATCCTCCGTCGAGCGAGATACCGGTCGAGAGCGCGAACGAGCTCATCAGACAACTCCGTCTCCTGCTGAGGGACACGCCCGACCTGCTGTTCCAGGTCGCCAAGGAGGGTCTGATCTACCACGGACTGCAGGTCCTGCCCGGACTGGCCCCCTTTGAGCGTTTCGCGCGCGAGTGTTACCAGCGGCGCCTCGCGGAGATCCGCTTCCACAGCGGCGCGTCCGCGCAGCATGTCATCGCCTTTTGCCGCGTCATGCTGGAGCCGTCCGAGGAGATCGCAGTCGCTGGCGGCGTAGAGCAGCGACTCTGGGATATGCAGGTTGACGGGGTCTCGGTGCGGTCGGTGTCCACGAAGATCGTCGACACCGGGCTTGAGGAGGCTGATACACCGCTCGACCTCGGTGAGTCGTGGCCACCGAGCCACGCGCGCATCGACGAACTCATCGATGCGGCATACGGTATACGTCCGCGCGATCAGCGGCTGCTCGTGCGCTTCGTGCAGAGCCCACGCCTCGTCTCCCGCTACCTTCAGGAGCTGTCATCGTCGGGGCGTGGGGGGCGCCCACTCACGAACCTCATCGCCGGCAAGGTCGTGTCGCTGGCCCATGCGGCGACAACCGAACTCGTTGAAGACCAGCCAGCCCTGTTCCGCTCTATCGCCGAGGCGCTCATCGAACTGGATCCCGCCATTCGCCGCTCTGTCTTCATCGAGCGGCTCATCCCCGAGGCGCGCATCGATGATGCGGTCGCCTCGGTCCTTCGGCAGTTCGAGGTCAGCGAACTGTGCACTGCGCTCGTCGAAGGAATCAGCCCGGACCCGGTCTCGGCCGACGGACTGTCCCGGGCCATACGCAACCTCGCGCTCATCAGCCTGCAGCCAAAGGAGGCCATACTATCGGCCGTCGGCGATGCCATGGCCGAAGAGGGACTCGACGAGCAGACGATCGCAACGGTCCTGGACAACTCGGCACCGACTCAGATCAAGATCGCCGACAGGAACAAGGGCAACGCGCGAGACGTGGAGAGCATCGTCAGACTGCTCGATCTCGCACCGGTGGCCAAGAACGCCACCGATACCGATTCCATGGCGTTGCGCGCCGAGGTGGCAGAGGGAATCTCCGATAGCGATGTGGTGTTGAGCATCGTCACGCTGCTCACGATCGAGCGACGTCCGGACATGTATGCGTCGCTCATGGGGATCGTCGAAGACAGCCTCGGGCTGCTGCTCGAGCGCGGGGAGTTCGTCGAGGCGGCCGACGCCGTCGGGATGCTAGAGGCGCTGGAGCGTGACGCGTCACTCGACCCGACGCAGGCGAAACGGATCGACAGCGTCCTGCGTGCGATGGCGCAGCCACGACGCATGCGTGACGTGATGGTGGCCGTGCGGTACCACCACCGGGACACAGCGGAGGCGGACGCGTGCCGACGGCTCCTGCGCCACCTGGGCGGGAGGACGATCGACCCGCTGCTGGAAATCCTCGCGGACGAGCCGGACATGACCGCACGCAAGAACCTCGTCGACCTGATCTCGGCGCTTGCCGCAGGTCATGTGGACGAACTGGGCGCGAAGCTGGGTGATCCGCGCTGGTACTTCGTGCGCAACGTTGTGAGCATCCTTGGGGCCACCCGTGACAGGTCGGCGCTGCCGTTGCTCGCCCGCACCCTGCGCCATCCAGACGCGCGTGTTCGACGGGAGACAGTCCGTGCCGTCGCTGGTATTCGCGACAAGCTGGCGGAGGAGATGCTCGTCGCCGCGCTCGCCGACGATGACCCGCAGAATGTGGGCCTGGCAGCGCGTTACCTCAGCACGCTCGGTATACCCGAGGCGGTCCCGAGTCTGGCTGCGGTGGCGCGTGGCGACGGCAAGGGCAACAGGGACACGGGTGCCCGCGTAGAGGCGATCGAGGCGCTCGGTCGGCTCAGGACCCCCGAAGCGGCCGAGGCCCTGCGCGAGGTGTTGCGGCAGCGGACCTTCCTTGCTGGCGGACGTGCGCGAGAGGTGCGCACCGCGGCCGAGGCAGCCCTCGCGGGAATCGACCGTACGACGCCGACGGGAGGTGCGTGATGGACGAAGAGCGTCCGCAGTCACGCGAGGTCCGCGGGCCGTACAGTGTGACGGTTGAAGGCGGCGACGAGCACGAGCACGAAGCGAGCAGGATCACCGCCGAGATCCATGAGACGGCGATGGGCGTACGCACGTTCTCGGCAGCGCAGGTGGCACGTGCGCGTGACGTGCTTGCGCGGTTGTACGCGTTGCGCAGGGCGCGACGTCTGTATCCGCCGGAACATCCCGCGATCGCACAGACGGCGCAGGACCTCTTCGAGGTGGTCGCCTCCTACCATGCCGAAGGCACTGACGTCTCACTGACGTTCTTCGAGGACGAGGTCCTGCTCGGTGAGCAGGTCTTGACCGAAGACAGCATGCTCTTCGATCAGCTGATCAGGGACATGGTGTCGCTTGGAGCCGGAAGCATCGCTTTCCTGCAGGATATGACGCTCGAAGAGGTCGTGCGCTTCTCGCCGGTCATGGGTGCGCGCATCGAGGAGGTCGAGGGGGTCGAGGGGGGGATTGCCGCCCTCGCCGAGCGCGCTGGATGCCCCCACATCGTCATCAGCGCCGTGAGCGTGGTCCGCGACGATGTCACGGTCGAGGAGGGCGACGCCCGTGAGATGGCACGGGCGACCTATACGGGTACGCTCGAGCTTCTGCGTGAGTTGGAGCGCCTCATACGCTCCAATCAATCACTCAACGTCGCGCATGTGAAGAACACAGCGCGGAGTCTGGTGGACAGCATCCTGCGCAACCGCTTCGCCATGCTCGAACTCTCCGGACTGAAGAGCTTCGACGAGTATACGTTCTACCACTCTGTGAACGTGGCCATTCTCTCGGTGGCTCTCGGCTCCATGCTCACCCGTGACTACCGGTTCCTTGCCACGCTCGGCGTGGGCGCGATCCTGCACGATATCGGCAAGATGACGGTGGACCTGTCAGTGCTCAACAAGACCGGCCCGCTTACCAGTCAAGAGTGGGCAGAGATGCGCCATCATCCCGTCCGCGGTGCCGAGATCGTTGCGCTGACCTCGGGTGTGGACCGGGCGTCGATCGTCTGCGTTCTGGAGCACCACATGCGGTACGACCTGGGGGGTTATCCTTCGCGCGATCTCGACCGAAAGCAGCACGTTGCGAGCCGTATCGTGGCGGTCGCCGATGCATACGACGCGATGACCTCGCAGCGCCCTTACAGCGCCCCGCGCATGCAGGACGAGGCGATGGGCATCATAATCAAGAGCGCCGGCACCTCGCTCGACCCGGGCCTGGTCCGGCAGTTCGTCGACATGCTCGGGTACTTCCCCCCACGATCCCTCGTTCTGCTCAACACGGGGGAGGCTGCAATCGTGGTCAGTCCGAGCACGACCGACCCCACCCGGCCTGTTATCAGGATCATCGCCGGCGCGGACGGTACCGTGATCGACCCGATCGACCTCGATCTCACCAACACTGCCGATTCGGGAGGCCGATCGGTCGTGCGCTGCCTCGATCCTTCGGGAATGAACGTAGACATAGCGGAGTTCCTGTAGGAGTGTCGTAGCGGCGGGGTACCATATCCCGAAGACCGACGACGGGAGAACCCATGGCCGCACAGTCACGGCGACCCAACACGATCACGATCGTAGCCATCGTAGCGGTGATGCTTGTCGCGCTCTCCGGCGTAGCCGCCGAGCTCTACACCGACGTCCTGTGGTACACCGACCTTGGCCAGGGCACGGTCTTCTGGCGCACCCTCGCATGGCGCTGGGGAACCGGTCTCGTATCGGCGCTGCTGTACTTCGCTGCGGTGTTCGTGAACATCCGGATCGCCCGCTCGCTCACCCCGGATCGACCGGTGCGTGTCATCGGGAACCCGGTGGCACAGTTCGAAGAGGCGCTCGATCGGATGCGACAGACGCTGGGCCGCTCGGCAGGACCGGCGGCCATGGGTGTCGCGGTGGTGGCCGCCGTGATGGCAGGGGTGGCGGCCGCCGGAGCGTGGGAGACACTCGCTCTCGCCGCCAACGGCGGATCGTTCGGGATCTCGGATGCGCAGTTCGGACGCGATGTGGGGTTCTTCTTCTTCACGTTGCCCGCGTTCAGGCTCATACGGCAGTGGCTCACCGGCGCTCTGGTCGTGACACTGCTCATCACGGCAGGTGTGTATCTCCTGGCCGGCTCTATTCGCCCGTGGGACCGCTGGCGGGGATTCGATCCCCATGTCAAGGCGCACCTTTCGGTCATCGGCGGGCTCATCGTCGTTGTCCAGGCGTTCGGGTACTGGCTCGACATCTTCGAGCTCGACTATTCGCCCCGAGGTCAGGTGCTTGGCGCATCGTTCACCGATGTGCACGCTCAGGTTCCCGCGTACACGATCCTCATCGTGATCGCGCTGCTGTCCGGCATCGCACTGCTCGTGAACATCAGGTTCAGGGGCTGGCGGCTGCCAGCGATCGCACTCGGTGCGTGGGTCGCAGCGGCGGTGCTCGTGGGGGGTGTCTACCCGTCGCTGATCCAGCAGTTCAGGGTCGCCCCCAACGAGGTGGAGGCCGAGTCGCCGTACATCGCTCGCAATATCGAAGCCACGCGGCAGGCATACGATCTGGAGGGCATAGAGGTGCGCGCGTTTCCGGCCGATGAGAGTCTCACGGCCGCCGACCTCTCGGACAACGAACGCACCATCGGCAACATTCGGCTGTGGGACCCATCGGTCGTACCTGACACGTACCGGCAGCTCCAGGGCATGCGCCTGTACTACGATTTCGCAGACGTGGATATCGATCGGTACACGCTGGATGGCGAGCGGCGCCAGGTGCTGATCTCCGCCCGGGAGCTCGACGTGAGCCGCCTCGCGTCCCAGGCACAGACCTGGGTGAACCAGCATCTTGTCTACACCCATGGATACGGAGTTGTGATCAGTCCGGTCAACGAGAGCACCGGCCAGGGGTATCCGCACTTCATCGTGAAGGACATCCCCCCGGCTACGACGACCGATCTTGTGATCGAGCAGCCCGCACTGTACTTCGGCGAACTCACCAGCAACTACGTGATCGCGGGCACGGGGCTTGCCGAGTTCGACTATCCGGTCGGAGACTCGAACGCAGAGACGTCGTACTCGGGAGACGGCGGGATCGAAGTAGGCGGTCTTGCGCGCCGCGCCGCCTTCGCGATGCGCCTTTCCGCACCGCAGATCCTCTTCAGCAACTACATCACGCACGACAGCAAGGTTCTGTTCCGGCGCACCATCTCAGAGCGCATCACCGCTCTGGCACCGTGGTTGTACCAGGACTCGGATCCGTATCCGGTCGTCGCTGACGGACGGGTGGTCTGGGTCATGGACTGCTACACGGTCTCTGATCGGTATCCGTATTCGGAGCGCTACGGCGGCATCAACTACATCCGCAATTCGGTGAAGGTCACCGTTGACGCGTACGACGGGACGACGACGCTCTATGCCTTCGATCCCTCAGACCCGCTACTCGTTGCGTGGTCAAAGGTCTATCCGGGATTGCTCGCTGATGCAGGTGACATGCCGGAGGAGATCGCCGAACACCTGCGCTATCCGGCCGATCTGTTCTCGCTCCAGGCGGAGGTCTACAAGACGTATCACATGCGCGACCCCAAGGTCTTCTACAACAAGGAGGACCAGTGGGCGCTTCCAGGTGAAGGTAGCGACGGGTCGGGCACGGCCATGGACCCGTTCTACGTGTTGATGCAGCTTCCGCAGGAGGCGGACGAGGACTTCATGCTCATGATGCCGTTCACGCCCCGTACGAAGGCGAACATGATCGGATGGATGGCGGCGAAGTCGGATCCCGACAGCTACGGCGAGCGTGTCGTGTACACGCTGCCCAAGCAGCGTCTTGTTCTTGGTCCCGAGCAGGTCGCGGCGCGCGTCAACCAGGACCCGGTGATCTCGCAGGAACTGACCCTCTGGAACCAGCGGGGAAGCGGCGTGCGGTGGGGCAATCTGTTGGTCATACCGATGAACGACTCCATCGTGTACGTTCAACCGCTCTACCTGCAGTCCGAGCAGACATCCATGCCGCAACTGACGCGCGTGGTGGTTGCATACGGGGATAGGATCGCGATGGAGGAGTCGCTCGATGCTGCGCTGCTCGCCGTATTCGGGGAGCAGGAGCCTACCGATGGCGCTGGCCGCCCTGCGGACATCGCAGCTGCACGCGACCTCTACGAGCAGGCGGTCGAGGCGCAACGTGCGGGCGACTGGGAGGCGTACGGTCGTTATCTTGATGAGCTCGGTGAGGTCCTGACTGCGCTGGCGGGGGAGACGACGCCGACACCGGAGCCCTAGCGTTCGCGCTTGAGCGACTGCGGACCTATGCCAGCCGGATGCGGCTCCGGGTGCGCTCGATGGTGCGCGCGCGTGACAGACTGGCACGGAATATGGTAGTCTTCGTCCTCGTTTGCTGGTAAACAGGGCTCATGTGGCGTGCGCCAGACGGTCGAAGGACCTCTGCGCGGGACCGGCGGCACGGAGCTTTCCGGTGAGATGAGAGTGGCTCGCGGCGCTTGTGTGCCTGAGCCCGGAGGATCACGGTCCATACCACCAACAGCAGAGCTCGTGCTGAGTGGCCAAGGCGGCGGATGCGTCCGATCTGCGTGGCCAGGAGCGCGGCGACATGCTTCTCCTCTTCCAGACTTCCTCAGTCGTCGTGTGCCCTGGGCTGCCGCCTGTCCTGTAGCCGTCCATGGAGGACAGTGTGAAGGTAAGAACTGAGCGAGCATCCCGGAGACGTTCGTTGCGATCCGCACGCATCGGTGCAGCGCTGCTCATCACAACGCTGATCGGAGCCGGGTCCGCCCCGACGCTTGTCGCGTTTGCGCAGATGGTTGAGGACGAGCAGATCGTCATCACCGACACGGCGAGCCTTCTCGATGCGGTCGACAGTCGCCCCAATCCCGATGCATTGCGGACCCCCTCGGGTCTTGCGAGCCTGGACGAGCGGGCGGCCGGCAAGCGTACAGCGACTGTGGTACCGAAGCCCGCACCGCCTCGTCCAACTGTACGGACAGTGGCTCCAGCGGCCGCCCCTGTTGCAGCGTCGACCGCTTCCGTGAGCCAGGCTGCCGGCTGGAAGACTGCCAGGGCGTCCTGGTACGGTCCCGGGTTCTATGGCAACACCATGGCGGGGGGTGGCGTGCTTCAACCCGACAGCATGGTGGTGGCGCACAGGAGCCTGCCGTTCGGAACGCGGATCGAGTTCTCTTACAAGGGCCGTACGTGCATCGCTACGGTTCAGGATCGCGGTCCGTTCACCGCGGGGCGGGTATTCGATCTGGGTCCCGGCGCCGCCCGCACGCTCGGCTTCTCGGGTGTCGGCACGGTGAGTTACCGAATCCTCTAAGCCATATGCGCTTCAACCGTCGGGCGGCGTCTCCATCTGAGGCGCCGCCCGACTGTTCGTAGGGCGGCGTGCATTTAGGGTATCTTCGAAAGTGGCGTCACCGTACGAAGGAGGACACCATGGCTCTGCCTGCAGATAAGCCAACGGGGGCGGTCACTGGATTTGAGGCCGTCATCGATTCTGTCGCCGACCTGCTCCAGACGGCGGTCGATTGGCTGCGCCAGGAGGCCGCAGGGGTCGTTCAAGACAAAGTGGTCGCTCCGATCCAGCGTCTCGGCCTCACGCTTGCTTCTGCCGCCGCCGCCGCCGCGCTCCTCGCTCTGGGCCTCACCTTCATCGCGGTCGCCCTCTTCCTGTTGCTTGCGAGCTGGGTGGGCTATCCGGGTGCGCTGCTGATCGTCGGCGCCGTGCTCATGCTCGGCTCCCTCGTGTTCCTCGTCATCAAAGTGAGGTCGATGCAGAAGTGAACGAAGCTGCGGATACAGCACGTGCACCGCGTCAACTGACGGTCGATGATCTGAAGCAGAAGGCGCTGCACATCAAGGACCTTGCAGAGTCGGAGACGCGCGAGGTGCTCAGGCAAGACGCAACGAAGGTCCTGATGGTTGGAGCCGTTGCTGTGGTGGCGGTCATCTCGATCGCCTACTTCCTGGGTGCGCGGCACGCGCGGGGTGCGATCTCGGACATGATGTGAGTTCGTGCGTCTCCGGTGCGTCAGGGTGCTCGATGACCGCGTCGATCTCGTGATCGAGGCGCAGTCCGAGCGCATTTCCCGCACGAATCCTGGAGCTGCAGCGAGGCTATTGGAGTGGTTGCCGGGTCTCGCGTCACATCACTGCTCAACACAGGGCGTGCGGTCGTTCGCCGAGGAGTTGTGTGACACCGAGGACGCCCACCTGCTCGAGCACGTCGTTCTCGAGTTGCTGCATCGCGCTGGCGCATCGCCAGACATTCACGGTGAGACGGTCTGGCGGAAGGGTGACGACGCGTACTGCGTCTCCATCTACGACGATGACGACGTGCTCTGCCTCCTCGCCACCCGCCTCGCCCTGCGAATCATCGATGCGGCCGCTGGCGATGACCCCGCGCCGGACATCGGGGCGGAGGTCGCAGGCCTCATCTCCCGTTGCGACGACGGCTTGTCATCGGCGCGTGATTGACCCTTCCCAAAGCACGGTGCTAAGGTACCTGGCAACCCGGCTCGCCGGGCACAGACGTTGTGGATGTGAGGGAAGAGGGCATCATCCGCCCGGCCACCCCTCCGTAGGTCCCCCGCCAGCACCGCTCCCGCGAGCGGAGGAAGCGGGCGGTTCACCCGGACCGTTATCCCGGGGCCGAGGTCCGGCGAGCAGCACCGAGCGCCGGACGAAGACAGGTGGTACCGCGACGACCCTCGCCCTGTTGGGAGGGTCGTTTTCTGTCGTCTGGAGGCGTCCTGTCGCCTTTGAGGAGCAGCAATGGGTACCGCACGAGTGGTGTTTGACCGGTGGAGCGATCGGTATGCGGAGCGTATGGCGGACGTGCGTTCGAGCGCTGTCCGTGATCTGTTCGCAGCCGCTACGCGCCCCGACATGATCTCGTTCTCTGGCGGCATGCCAGAGATCCGCCGGGTACCGATCGAGTCTGTCGTCAGTGCTACGACCTCAGCACTGCGCGACTCCGGCACCGAGGCTCTGCAGTACGGATCATCAGAGGGCCGCCCCAAGATCCGGCAGGTGGTGACGGATCTCATGGCCGAGGTGGGTGTGCGCGTGAAGCCAGAGGAGCTGGTGATCACAGCTGGCGCACAGCAGGCGCTGGACCTGATCGCCAAGATCTTCATCGATCCCGGCGACACCATCATCACCGAGGGCCCCACGTATCTCGGCGCGCTGCAGGCGTTCTCTGCGTACCAGCCGAAGGTGGTCTGTATCCCGATGGACTCCGAGGGCATGAGGACCGACCTGCTCAGAGAGGAGCTGGAGCGACTCGGTCCGCGCGGCGCCAAGTTCATCTACACGATTCCGAACTTCCAGAACCCGGCTGGCGTAACGCTCACACCACAGCGTCGCCGTGAGTTGCTCGATCTCGCCCGTGAGTACGACATACCGGTGATCGAGGACGACCCCTACGGGCGTCTCCGGTTCGAAGGTGGTCATTGCCTGCCACTCCGCGCTCTCGACGACGAGGTCATCTACCTGGGCACGTTCTCCAAGATCTTCGCTCCGGGTCTCCGCCTCGGCTGGGTCATCGCGCCCAGGCCGATCCTCGCCAAGCTCTTGCTAGCCAAACAGGCAGCTGACCTATGCGGCAGCGCGTTCGCGCAGACCACCGCTGAGCGGTACTTCGCCGACACGCGCTGGCGCAAAGTACTGCAGGACCTCACGCGCGCGTATTCCGAACGGCGGGACACGATGCTCGAAGCTCTCACGGAGCACTTCCCGGCGGAGGCGCGCTGGACCGTTCCCGAGGGCGGGTTCTTCGTATGGGTGGAAATGCCGGCGTTCCTGGATCTCAAGTCCATTCTGGCCGAGGCCGTGGATCGCGGTGTGACCTACGTCCCGGGTGACGCTTTCTTCCCCGACGGCCGGGGTCGCAACTGCATGCGTCTCGGCTTCTGTTATGCCGAGCCCGGGGCGATTCGAGAAGGCATCCGCCGGCTGGCCGAGGTACTCGAGGACCGGCTGGAACTGTATCGGGCGTTCGCAGACGCGGGCGCGCTACCCGCGGCCGCCGCGGATGAGAGGGGCTGATCAGGTGAAAGAGAAGATCGCAGTGCTCATGGGCGGACAGTCGCTCGAGCGAGAGGTCTCGCTGGTAAGCGGAAAGCGTGTGTGTGATGCGCTGGAGGCAGAGGGCTACCGGGTTCTCGCGTTGGATGTCACGCCCGATCTAGTGGCAACACTCAGGAGCGAGCGTCCCGACGCTGTCTACATCGCACTCCACGGCAAGTACGGCGAGGACGGCACCGTCCAGGAGTTGCTCGAGTTCCTGGGCATCCCGTACACCGGTCCCGGCGTGGTCGCCTCGGCGCTCGCATGGGATAAGGCGCTCAGCAAGCGTCTGTTCGTGGCCGACGGGATCCCGACGCCCGCCTGGGTGACCTTCACCGCAGATGCGTTCAAACAGATGGGTGCCGCTACCGCTCTCGATCTGGTCCCGGCTGCCGTGGGCGGCTTCCCGGTGGCGGTCAAGCCCTCCAAGCAAGGCTCCGCACTCGGCTTGACAAAGGTAGACGATGCCTCCGGTCTTGCCGAGGCGCTCCTGGGTGCACTGGCATACGGAGACGCGGCGATCGTTGAGAAGTGGATCGACGGGCGCGAGCTTGCCGTGTCTGTCATCAACGGTCGCGATGGCTCGCCCCGTGTGTTTCCGCCGGTCGAGATGGAGCCCAAGAGCGGTCTGTTCGACTTCACTGCGATGTACACGCCAGGTGAGTCCGACTACTACGTGCCCGCCCGGCTCGATGAGGTGACTACCGCTGCGGTGAACGACTTGGCTGCGAGGGTGCACACACTGCTCGGGTGCGAGCGCGTGAGCCGTGTGGACATGGTCGTTGCGGCAGATGGTACGCCCTACGTCCTTGAGGCCAACACGTCGCCGGGCATGACCGAGACGTCACTCTTACCCATGGCGGCAGCTGCAGAGGGCATTGATTTCCAGGAGTTGGTAGGTCATCTGGTACGCTCTGTACTTGAAGACGCGCAGTGATTGGGTACATACACCATTGTCGTCGGTTCTTTGAACTGTCCGCTTGCTAGTTCGGAGGTGGGTTCCCGATGTACGACTATCGCAGAGGTGAAAGCATACTCGGTGCGTTCCTGCTTGGCGGCATAGTCGGTGCTGTTCTTGGCCTACTCTTCTCACCCCGGTCCGGACGTGAGAACCGCGAGTTCATCGCAGCCAAAGCTGATGAGTACTGGGGCGAGGGCAAGCAGTTCTATGAGACGAGCCGCGCCAAGGTCCTTGATGAGACAGAGGAGATGCGGGTCAAGATCGACGCTGCTCGCGATCGGCTGAAGGAGCAGGTCGACACTGTCACGCAGCAGGCCAAGGGCAAGATACAGGAAGTGGCCCCTGCGGCGCGCGAGGCGGTTACCAAGGCTGGAGAGACCGTGAAGTCGGGCGTTGGCACTGTTGAGACCAAAGCCCAGGGTGTCCTGGACAAGCTCGCGGAGAAGACCGGGCCCGCATCCGCAGCCGATGCTGCCCCGGGTGTTACTGACCTTCCGGTTGTCGAGTAGCACGATCGCGTCAAGCGGTATCATCGAGGGGCCGGGCGGGGCAGAGGGCCGCCCCCCCCGACAAAACAAGAATTTCCCCCACACAAAAAAAAAACAACCCACCCCCACCCCCCCACCAACACCCCACCCCACCCCCCCACCCACAAAACAACAACCCCCCCCCACCCCCCCCCCCCCCACCCACCC
>CAZOSR010000001.1:24352-36442 GCA_964582445.1 uncultured Coriobacteriaceae bacterium
AGCGGTATCATCGTGGGGCCGGCCGCTTCAGCGGCCGGCCCCTCGATACACTACCCGCACACGGGCCACGGAGGTGCGGCACATGCCGGATATCACCACGTATGAGCGCAGGATAGTTGTGGGGTCCTCCGGCCAGCATCTCGGCCGTGTCTCTGCAGTGCTCTTTCACCCGTCCGAGCCACGGGTAGTCGGCCTGCAAGTCGATCGGGGCGCCGTGCTTGGCGTCATCGACCAGCGGCCTCGCTACGTGCGGTTCGATGAAGCCCGGCTTCTGGATGACGAAGCCGTCTCGATCGGCGCGGATTCGCTTCCAAGGGATGCCGAGGGGGAGCGGGTTCACGGTTTCAGCTGGGACGAGACGGTCGTGTGGCATGGGATGACGGTGGTCTCGGCAGCTGGTGACGAGGTCGGTACCGTGCACGACGCCGAGTTCGACGCACGCACGGGCGAACTCGTGACCCTCCGTGTCTCGACCGGGGCGGTTGGCGATCTTGCTGTCGGTCGCCTTGAAGTCCCACGCTCGCTGGTGCGGGGGTTCAGCGGCGAGGCGATTGTCGTCGAGGCCGGCTACGGGGATCTTGCGGCGACCGGCGGAGCTGCAAAGGCGGCCGCAAGCGGGGTCACCGCTCTCAAGGAGCGCACCGGGCAGGTGGCTGATGGGATGCTGGAGGTCGGTGTTGCGGCAGCGGGCGCGCTCGGCAGGTCACTCAAGAGCGGGATGGGGCGCAAGGCGCTCGATAAGATGAAATCGCTCATGGACGATGAGGAGTAGGCGAACCCATCGTGCGGAAGATCATCGGACTCAGCGCGCTCGACCGGGAGAGGCTTCCGGCGCAGTGTGCTGGGTGCCTGTACTGGGAGAGCACAGAACGGTTGCCGTTCGAATGTGGGGCGCGGTGCGATACCGCCCGGGCGCTTGAGCGGGTGAGGGTCATCGCCGATGCGTGGGGCGAATGCGGTCGGGTGGTCGTCGAGGACGGTGAGGTCCTCGGCTTCATCAAGTACGCTCCGCCGCTGTATGCGCCACAGGCTCGTCACCTGCCATCGGGGCCACCTGATGTGGATGCCACGCTGATCACGTGCATGCACATCGATCCCGACGCCCGGCGCAAAGGCGTTGGGGGGCTCCTGCTGCGCGCTGCCATGCGCGATCTCGCACAGCGTGGCGAGCGGACAGTGCAGGCCTATGCAACCACTGCGCGCGGCGACATGTCACACGTTCCGGTCGTGGGCGTGGAGTTCCTCCTGCGCAACGGGTTCACAGTCGCGCGTCCGCATCCGGAGGTGCCGCTGCTGCGCGTAGACCTCAAGACGCTCGTCTCGTGGACCGAGAATCTGGAGGCCGTGCTGGAGTCGCTCCGGTTGCCGGTGCGGGCTCCGCGACGAGAGCCGGTCACACTATCCCGGGCTCGGGAATGACTGGTGCCCTTCGGTACGTGCAGGTGGGCGTGATCACCATGTCCACCGGCATGTCGCGCGTACCATGTGGGACGTCATCGAAGATCTGCTCATCGTACGCAACGCCGATCGTGAGCGGCACGTCCTGTACGCTGGCAAGCAGGCCATCGTAGTAGCCTCCGCCGAAACCGAGCCGGTTTCCAAGGGGATCGAAGGCGACTCCCGGGACTATGAGCGCGGACAGAGCGCCCAACTCGGCACGCGGTGCTTCCTCAGTGGGCTCGAGCAGCCCGAAGGAGCCCGTGGCGAGGCGCGTGCCCCTGTCCACCCAGTGCAGTGTCAGCTCGTTGGGTCCCGACACGCGCGGGTAGGCTATCCGGGTTCCGCGCTCGCGTAGCGCGAACTCCAGGACGCCGACGTCGACTTCCTCCGGTGAAGCCCCGTAGACCATGACCGATGAGGCCATCTCGATCTCGGGGAGGTTGAGCACGCGCTCGGCAACCGCGTATGCGTGCGCGGTTCTCAACTCAGGGAGGACCGACCTTCGAGCAGCGCGCGCCTTCAGGCGGAGTATGGACTTCGCGCGATCGAGCGTCTCGGGGTCAGGTCTTACCAGTGATTCAGGCATACCAGCAGCATAGCACCGGTCAGCCGATATTGAGCAGTGTCATGATCATAAGTGTGGCCGTCAGCGCTATGACGACCGCGATGGTGGCCCAGGCAAGCGCGTTGTTCAGACGGCTGTTCACGTGACGACCCATGATCCTCCGGTCGTTGATGATGATCATCATGAAGATGAGGAGGAACGGGAGCAGGATGCCGTTCACCACCTGGGAGACCAGCATGATGGCGATGAGGTTCAGTCCCGGGATCAGGATGATCGCAGCCGATGAGACGATGACGAAGGTGTAGAGTCCATTGAACACGGGTGCCTCGGACCAGCCACGGTCCAATCCTGATTCCCAGCCGAACGCCTCACAGACCGCATAAGCGGAGGTGAGGGGGAGCACCGCAGCTGCGAGCAGCGACGCCGACAGCAGTCCCACCGAGAACAGCATCTCTGCGTACGGGCCCGCAAGCGGTGCCAGTGCGCGCGCCGCATCCTCGGCTCCGGCGATCTCGATTCCCGCAGGGTGGAGGATCGTGCCCGTGGTGATGATGATCGCGCACGCGATGAGGTTGGCGGCGACAGCGCCGATCATCACGTCCCACCGTGCGAGGCGCCACTCTTTGACTGTTGTGCCCTTGTCCACGATGTTGCTCTGCAGAAGGAACTGCATCCACGGCGCGATGGTGGTCCCGGTGAGGCCGATGGCGAGTGCGACGAAGCCGCGGTCCGGCACGAACGAGGGCACCACGAAGGCCCTGCCCACCTCGCCCCAGTCGGGCTGCGCCAGGAAGACCGCGATGATGTAGGCGACGAAGACCGAGGAGAGCGCGAGGAACACCTTCTCGACGCGCCGGTAACTGCCCCGAACGACAAGAAGCCACACGATGAGGGCTGCAATCGGCACGGAAATGAGCCGAGAGACGCCGAAGAGCTCCATCGCGGCCGCAACGCCGGCGAACTCGGCGATGGTCGTGGCGGCCGTGCTGCCGAGCAGCATGACCATAGCACCGAACGTCAGCCGGACACCGAACCGCTCGCGGATGAGCGCGGCGAATCCCTTGCCGGTCACTGCACCCATGCGCCCGGCCATCTCCTGCACGATCATGAAAGCGGGCGTCATCGCGAGCATCATCCACAGCATCGAGTAGCCGTAGCGGGCGCCCGCCTCCGAGTACGTGGAGATGCCACCGGCATCGTTGCCCGCCGAGGCGGCGATGATCCCGGGTCCGATGACGGCGAGGATAGCGAAGAGCGGCAGACGCTTCTTCGTGTCGGTTGCCGGCGTCAAGAGCTAACCCCTTGAGGCGATGAGCGACGCCGCCCAGGTCCATCCAGCGATGAAGCTCAGGCCGAGGTACACCACGGTACCTACGAGCATCGTCGTGATCGCGAATCCGGTCCCCGAAACAGGCTTCTCCTGTGCGCTACGTCGCAGTGCGACATGGCCGAGCATCCCTCCGAGGAGCCCTGTGAGGAGGCTGGCCGCTGCCGTTGCCAGGGCGAACGGTGTGGCGACCGGGTGCATCTCGCCGGTGCTGAGCATGATGAAGCCGAGTGCGACGAGCGCGCCGAGCACCGCCGTCGTGAGCCCGATGCCGGCTTCACGAAGGAGCCGGGCCCCGAGCGTGAGGCGGCCCTCATCGCTCTCATCCTCGATGAGCTCCGCGAGCGTCCTCGATGAGAGGTCCTCGGCGGTCCGAAGGAGCAGCGGGAGCAGCACGAGCGCCCAGGATGTCATGGTGAGCCCAAAGCCGAGGCTTCCAGAGCCTGTCTCGGCCAGGACGTCTGCGAGCGGGCGGCTGACACCGATGAAGGCGAGGAACGCGATGCCCCACACCAACAGCCATGCGTTGCGGCGCACCAGCCACCACCAGAGGCTGGCCAGCGGTCCGTGTTCGCGCATCGCGCCGGGCGCGATCGCCAGGTCCTCGGCAGACTCCTCCTCAAGCACCTCAAGGGCGTCGTCGACGGTGACGATGCCCAGGAGCTTCCCGGCCTCATCCACAACGGGAAGCGCGAGCAAGTCGTACTTGCTCATGGTCTCGGCTACGAGTTCCTGGTCGTCGTCGGGTCCCACGGTCGTGACATCACGGCTGAGCAGGTCCGCGATCTGGGTCTCCGGTTCAGAGATCACGAGGTCGCGCAAGGAGATCACGCCCTCAAGGCGTCGATCTTCATCGACCACGTAGATGTAGTAGATGCCTTCGCGTTCAGCCGCCTCCGCGCGCAAGTGCTCGATCACCTGTTGGACGCTCATGCCCTCGGTCACCGTGGTGACCTCAGGGGTCATGATGCCGCCGGCCGTCTTCTCCCGGTAGCCGAGCAGCGAGCGGATCGCTCGCGCCTCGTTCACGCCCATCAGTCGCAAGAGCGCTTCGGCCTTGTCATACGACAGGTCGCCGATGATGTCAGCGGCATCATCGGGATCCATCTCTTCGAGGATGTCCGACGCGCGCTGATCGCCGAGGTCATCGATGAGGTCGGCCTGGAACTCATCCTCAAGCTCAGCCACCGTCAGGGCGGCCTGGGCGTTGTCGAGATGCTCGAACACACGTGCCCGCTGCCCTGGTCCCAGTTGCTCGAGCACGTCTGCCACATCGGCAGGGTGGAGCTCGTGCAGGCGCTTGTGGGTCACGGAGAGCCGCACGTGCGAGAGGTCGCGGTCCAGCAGATCCATGTAGTTCCAGGCGATGAGGTTCTCGGAGAGCTCGCGGCCGAAGATCTTGAGTACCGAGGATACGGCGCGCTCCACAACGGGATGTATGCCGCGCAGGATCCCGCGCAGACCCACCTCTGCGCCGAGAAGACGAAGCTGGTTGCGGCTCTCGGAGAGCTTGAGGTCGTTCACGCGCACGACCTTCATGCCCTGGGTATCCACGATCTGCTTGTTGAGCAGATCCCGCGCGAGCAAGACCTCGTCCGGTTGCAGGTAGCTGAAGCGCAGCGCCGAGCGCTCTGCGTTCAGCTCGATACGGTCGTCGTCGAGCGCCGCTACGAACTTGCGCCAGGACAGCATGAAGGGGGTCTTCTCGGGGCCGAGGAACGCGAGCGAGGTGACACGCGGGAATACCTCGCCAGTGGCGATGGCGATGTCGCTGATCTCGCCGATGACCTCACCGGCGGCATCAACCACCGGCTTGCCCAGCATCCGGGTCAGGTAGAACATATGGCTCCCTCCTCCCGGCGCGTGTGCCGGCAGGTCGATCGTGGCGGGGTCCCGAACCCCCGAGACGATCTCAGGAGCAGGGACCTAAGGACTTGATGGTGTCACTGAGGTCCGATTCTCTTGGCAACAGGTCCGACAACGAAGAGAGCCCCACATCGTGATCGACGGGGGCCCGGAATGCGGCATGCGCCGCGAACGGAACGGCGGCGTATGCCTGCCGTACCGCAGCTCCGTCCCTCGTCTGCGGTTTTGGCACTGTCCGACGTAGGGCACACGGATCATCCGTGCGGCGAGCACGCTCGCCTTTGCAGTCCCAGCCACGTTAGCCGTCCCCTTAAGCCGGGGAGGGCTGTTCTACCCATTGGCGTCTCTCGACATTTCCGGGCAGTGGCCTGTGTTCGAACAGGAGCCGCACCGTAACAGATGGAGCGCTCTTGTCGCTGTCAATGCACCGCAGTGCAGTGCATATGCATTGTAGGTCTGAGCAGCGACGACAGCAATAGGTGACCACCCCGAGAGGTGCCGCGTCTCAGCGGGTTGCAGCGAGCCAGGTCCGGGCGAACTCGGCCCAACCCTCGGTGCGCTCGCCGACAGTGCGCCAGACGTTCTCGCGTTGAGTAGCGGCAAGCCCGTTGGCCACGCCGTTGCTGGCGAACGCGTTTGCCACGAGTGCCATGACACCAACAGCGTCCGCCATCTGCAGGTCTGTCGCCGAGTCGCCTATCGCGGCGGCCTGTTCTCGCGAGAGTCCGCGCCAGGCCAGGTCGAGTTCGATCGCTCGCGCCTTGCACACTCCGCGCGGTACGACGTGATACGCGTGTGGAGGCATATCGCGGCAGGTCAACGTGCCGTAGCTGCGGAGCATGCCGTTGTCGACGAGGTCGAGCGGCAACGGCAGCGTGTCGAGCACGGCCTGGCCCTCGGCGGTGTTGAGACAACCGCGTAGCAGGAGCGAGACTTCGCGATCGAGTTGCCAGGGCGCGTAGTGTTCGATCCGGCCCGGGAACGCCTCCATGAGCGTCTCAGCTGCCCGCACGGCGTTGATCGCGTCAAACGGCGATACTCCCGCAGGAACCGCATCCTCGGTCCACTCGCCAAGGTCCACGCGCTCCTGATAGTCGAGGCCCGTTCCGTGCACGATGATGCCCCCGGCCTCGGCGATGTAGCCGTCCCAGCCGAGAAGCTGCGTCAGCTCCCTGAGCTGGATTCGCCCACGCCCGGAGATAGGTACGACGGCCAGTCCGGCGCGGTTGAGCGCGACGATCTGCTCGGCCACGACAAGCGACGGCGACGCCGATGCGTCGGCGAGCACACTGCCGCCCTTGGCAACGAGCGTGCCGTCGAGGTCGGTGTAGAGCACGCGTACACGCGAGAGGGCTTTGAGGGCCCGGGGGTCTTCTACGATCTGCGGGGTCTGGGATGTCACGGTGCTCCTTCCAGGGGCGCACTCCTATTGTAGGCGATGGCGTTGTCGCGGGCCCTCTGCGTCAGGCGGCCCGATGCAGCTCGCGGGCAGCGGAACGTGTGTAGACCGGACGGTCCGCGGGTACCAAGTCTCACGGCCTCTCCGCGGGGCAGGGGGTTCCGGGGGGACGGGGCAGCGCCGCCGTATCCGCCCGGTCTGGTGTGACCAGGGCGGAGAGGGAGGTAATGTCATGAAACGGTTCAGACCCCTACTGATCGCGCTGATGGCGATCGTCCTGCTGCTCCCGGCTACACCCGTCGTAGCCGGAACACCGAACCCCGATCCGCCCAAACCGGGCCCCGAACCCGGTACCGGTGAGCAGGATCCCTTCGCCGCGATGCCGAATCTGTCATTCCCCGTTGTGGCTACCGACTACATCGAGACCTTCTACCTGAAGACCTGGATCGACCTCGATGGCGACGGAGAGTATGACGGCAACGAGTTCACGCTCACGCTCGATGCCGATGGGAACCCCATTCCGATCGAGGTCCTCGAGGTCATCAGGGAACAGTACACGGGCGGCTATGATGGGAACGAGGGCGAGGTCTACACCACGTACGTGATCGGCGCCGATGGCGGCACCGTGGACCTCGATCTCGACGGCGTGCCCGACATGACGGAGCCGATCGACATGGAGACCTGGCTGCGCTCGATGGCGCCCTGGTATCCGCAGCCGACGGAGACGACCTCGGATGACCCCAACCTGATCTGGAATGCCGACTACGTGAGCGCGTCCAACAGCTGGCAGGCAGACTGGGTGAAGACTGACGATCCGGTGGCGATCGACTTCATCGACTGGGGCAACCCGATGGAGAACATCAACCCGATCGTCGGACAGCGCTTCCCGGTGGAGATCGCCCTCTACCAGAAGCTGGCCGAGCCGATGACCGCCTACAAGATGGCGTGCCTCGAGTACCCCGGCACCAAGATCGAGCTCTTTGGCACCTCCACGCTCGACGGCAGCGGGTACACGTGGGAGTCGTACTACGCGACCGTGCTCACCAACAGGTTCTTCGCCGAGGTGTGGAATCCCGACGGCAGCATCACGAAGCTCGACATCGAGCCCGGGATCGGGCCGAGCGGCAAGATGAACTTCGCCTCGGCGGGCGGTGGCTGGATACCCACGATGCCCGGTTGGCATCGCGTGTGGCTCCACACGAACGACCCGTTGATCAGCTTCGAGGGTGCGATCGTGAACAACGACGAGCACTACATCATGTCCACCGGGTTCCTCGCCGAGGAGCTGACGAAGAACAAGCTTGAACTGTCCGGCATCATCGGAGACAGCACGTTCATCGACGTTCTGGTGGTGAAGCCGAACGGCGGCAAGAAGTAAGTAGCGCGCTCAAGACGCGATCTGGTCGACAAACGTAGGAGGGGCGCCTGGCACGCCAAGCGCCCCTCCTACGCATCACGGGCGGTGGTGTCGAACGGACGGGATACAGGGCATACTCACTGCATAGACCGCGGAGAGGAGCACCCATGTCACTGGCCAAGCTCGCCATGCTGTACGTGATCACCACTGTTGCCTTTTTCCTGGTCGACCTTGTGTGGCTCAGCACGGCCACCAAGCGCATCTACGAGCCGTACATCGGGCACCTGCTGTCCTCTTCCCCGAAGCTGGTGGTCGCCGCCGGGTTCTATCTCCTCTACGTTGTGGGGGTTCTCGCGCTCGCGTCTATTCCGGGTCTCCGTGAAGGCGCGCTGGCGGGCGCACTCTGGCGCGGCGCGCTTCTCGGCCTGCTTGCATATGGCACATACGACCTGACCAACCTGGCCACCCTCGAAGGTTGGGCGTGGCAGGTCACGGTCATCGATCTGATCTGGGGCACGACCGTCACGGGCCTCACCGCAGTCGTCGGCTACCTTGCGGGGCGGTGGCTCGGCGTCGTGTAGGGCCGTCCGCCGAGTGTTCGTGCCGCCCACCGGCCCCATCGTCTCGCATGCGCGGCGTCGGGCTATACTGACACCCGTTCCATGTAACGAATCATGCGCCGAAGGAGTGCGGTCGTGATCGACTCTGCCAACGTCCCGTATCCGCAGTATCGCTGCGCGCAGTGCGGCAAGGAGTTGCCCCTGACCGCTGCCCGCCTTGCGGTGATGTGCGACGATCACCGCCGCGAGGGTGACGACGTTGACGTGAGCGTGCGGCCGTCCACGAGCGCAGACCGGCATGACATCGAGGACATCTGCGATCAGGCGCTCGGAGAGACCGAGGTGGACGTCTTCGGGCGTTCGTTCGACGTGCTCGGACAGGAGAACCTCGTGGCCATCGCCGGGGGGCGCCTTGCGGGCCTCGTCTCGCTGGCAGTTGATGGCGGAGACTGCGCGATCGTGCTGTTGAGCGTCTATCCGGAGTTCCAGGGACACGGTGTCGGCCGTGCGCTCGTCCAGGCGGCCGTGAGGCTCGCCGCCGATCGAGGCTTGCCTGGCGTCAAGGCTGCCATCAGCAACGACGACGTCCCATCGTTCTCGTTCTACCAGCGGCACTCGTTCGTCATCGACTCGGTCGCCAAGGGGCTGTTGGCTGATCGCTACGGGTCCGCGGAGCCGGGCTTCTCGGGTATCCTGGTGCGCGATGAGATACGGCTGCGGCGCTCGGTCTGCCCCGCCTGAACACCTCGCTCCGAAGGAGATCCCGATGACTGCTCGAAGATGGGCTGCGTTGCTGTGCGCGGTGCTTGCGTTAGCGCAGTTCGGCTGTTCCGGAGCAGGTGACGCGGTCACGCGCGATCCCTCAACCGCGGCCGGCCCCGCATTCGCGGACGTCGAACCCAGTGCGATCACCATCGGCGTCGTTGCCGGCGGCGATGCGCTGCCTCTCATCGTCGCCGAACGAGGGGACTTGTTCTCCGGTGAGGGAACGGTCGTGCGGATCGCGCGTTTCGAGTCCGCCGAGGCGCGCGATGCCGCGCTGACCGCCGGGGAGATCGACGCACTCGTCGGCGGGCTCGCCTCGGCTGCAGCACTCGAGGCTGCAGGTACGCCGGTAGCGATCGTGTCGCTCGTGGCCGACGTGTCGCTGATTCCCGAGTCGACCTCGACCCCGACTCCCGATGCCACTCCGGACGCCTTTGGACTCGGTGAGGACAGCGCATACCTCGTTGTCTCAGATCGCTATCTGGCGCTGCCATCCGGTCTGCTCGCTACACGGGCCGTTCTCTCGGCGGTGGATGCGGCTGTCGTGCGTGTCCAGGCGGATCCTGCCGCATACAGGGATCTGCTTGCACAGGCGGTCGGTCGGGACGATGTCGTCATCGCCGGTGGCGCATATCGCGCGTCATCCAGCCCGGGTGTTGCGCACATCGAACAGCAGCTTCTGGACCTCAGCGTCACGCATCCCGAGATCGCCGGAGTGGCCTCCGGTGATCTTGTGCTCGACATCGGGCGGTAGGCGGCCCTAGCTGCCGAGCATGCGTTCCACGTGCTGACGCAGGTCCCCGGGGGCGAATGGCTTGGTCAGGTAGTCGTTGCACCCCAGCGACTCCCCGTGCTCCAGGTCCATCTTCTGTGATGCGGTGGTGAGCATCATCACCGGCACGTCGGCGGTCTCAGGGCGCTGGCGCATGAAGTGCAGCACCTCCCAGCCGTCGAGCTTGGGCATGGTCACGTCGAGTAGGACCAGATCCGGCCGTCGATCGAGAGCCATCTCGAGCGCCTGTTCGCCGTCCACAGCCTCGATGAGTTCATGTCCGAGCGAGCGGAGCGCCGCTTTCACCAGCATGCGGATCTGAGCATTGTCGTCCGCGGTCAATATGAGCCGTTGTGCCATCGCCCCGATGCCCCTCGGTCGTGACGGTCAGGTATGTCAGTCGCGATCCCGGTGCATGATCTCGACGATCTTGGAGAGCTTGGCCTCGCGGCGCCCCCGCTCGCGCTCGAACTCAGCACGCTTCGCCGGGTCGAGCATCGAATCGATATGGTCGGCCACCTCGGACGGCTTGAATGGCTTCGGGAGGTAGTCGGCAAAGGGGTCTGCCGCTATGTTGCGGTGCTGCTCCTCGAACGTGCCCGCCGCGGAGAGGAACAGGATCGGCAGCTCTTTGGTCTCGTCCCGCTGCCGCAGTCTGTCGTGCACTTCGTGCCCGGTCATGCCCGGCATCATGACGTCAAGCACCACCAGGTCGGGCTTGTGCGCGGTGACCGCGCCGAGCGCAGACACGCCATCTTCGGCCTCAAGCACCTCGAAGCCACGGTTGCCGAGTGCGACAGAGAGCAGCTTGCGGATGGACGGCTCATCGTCGACGACCAGGACCTTCTTCATCACGATCGGTTCCTTCCCCTCAGGTGTCGAGCAGTTCGTTGACCTGCTGAACCAGGTCCTTGGGCGTGAACGGCTTGCAGATGTACTGCTCGGCGCCGCGCGTCAGCCCCTCTTCGACCTCAGTGCGCTGGCTCTTGGCCGAAAGCATGATCACCGGTATCGCGGCGGTCTCGTCATCGGCCTTGAGTCTGTCTAAGACGTCATACCCGGTCATGACTGGCATCATCACATCCAGAAGGATCAAATCGGGCAGCTCGGCCTTGGCCATTTCGAATGCCTGACCGCCATCTTCGGCCTGGAGTATCTCGTGACCCCGGTTGGCGAGTGTGAACGAGACCAGTTTCCTGATGTGCGGTTCGTCGTCTGCGATGAGGATCCGGCTCACGGGGTAGCCTCTTCGGCAGAGGCCGGCTCGTGCTCGGTTTCCGTGATGACCTCCTCGATGTGGGTGACGAACTCCTCCACATCGAACGGCTTGCCGATGCGCTGTGCCGCAAGTTCGAGAACGCCCGAGCGCTCACTGTCAAGCTGGTACGCCGACATGATGACCACGGGGATGTCCGCTGTTTCAGGGTTCGCCTTCAGCGCCTCGAGGACTTCGTAGCCGTCCATGACGGGCATCCGGACGTCGAGCAGTATCGCGTCGGGTCGTGTACGGGCGACGGCAGCCATGGCCTCCTTGCCATCGTATGCAGCCATCACCGCATACCCTCGTTGTTTCAGCGTGCGGGTCAGGAGCTCGACGATGTTGCGGTCGTCGTCGGTAACGAGCACGACCGGCGATGCGATGGAGCCCACGAGTCCGTCGATGACGCTGACCAGGCGGTTCTTGTCGATCGGCTTCTCGAGGTAGTCGGTGCACCCACAGCGCGCGCTCCGGCCTTCGTCGCAGATGATCGACAGGACGACCACGGGTATGTCCCGTGTGCGCGGATCCGCCTTCAGGTGCTCCAGCAAGCCGAACCCGGCACCCTGATCCACCATCACGTCGAGGGTGATCACGCGAGGTTCGAGTTCGAGAGCGAACTCCCATGCCTCGTTCGCATTGAAGGCTTTCACGACCTCGTAGCCACGGCGGGACAGATAGGTGCCGATCAGGTTTGCCACGTCCTCGCAGTCGTCCACCACGAGTATCCGGCCACCGGGTGAGCCGAGCGGGCCCTCGAGCGAGGGCGTCCTGACGTGGC
>CAZOSR010000002.1:0-35831 GCA_964582445.1 uncultured Coriobacteriaceae bacterium
GATCAGTGTAGCCGGCAAGGTCCATGCCGTGGGCCATTCCCACACTCGCACCCATACATACGCAACTATCCATCCCGTTCAGCGGTGCGAGAGATCCGAGGGTGTAGCACCCGATGTCACCCGTCACGACCGCATGGGTCTTGCCGAGCGAGTAGAACAGCCCTCGGTGTGGACATCCAGGACACAGGATCGGTGGGCGTGGCGGGAGGCCATCCATCCTCTCCCGAAAGGCAAGCGAATCGTCGCCGAACGCCTCTGCGATCAACCGCGGCGAGAGCTCCCCGCCTCGAGTGAGCCCCACCTCGTCAACCACCACACCGAGCGCACGCACCCTCAGGCTCAGGTATGGGTCCATCTCCTCTATCACGACCACTCTCTCAACCTTCGAGCAGAACTCGAGGATGAGGCTCTCTGGCAACGGAACGGAGAGTCCGAGTTTGAGTACAGACGCGCCCGGAAGCGCCTCACGGACGTACTGATACACGATGCCTGATGTGATGATTCCTACGGCGAGGTCCCTGAATTCCGCCCGGTTCTCCGGAGCCGTTGCACCGTACCCGGCCAGAGCTGCCTCACGTTCTGTCACGTGCTTGAGACGAACACGCGCGTTCCCCGGCATCATGACGTTCTTGGCGACGTCGCGCTCATACGGCTTCACCGGTGCTTCGCGCCGGTCCCCGGTCTCCACGAGACCCTTGCCGTGTGAGATGCGCGTCGTCATCCGCACGATCACAGGTACGTCGAATCGCTCCGACAGGTCGAACGCGCTCCGCATGAACTCGAGCGCTTCCTGGCTATCCGAGGGCTCGAGCACCGGGACGCGGGCGCCAACGCCGTGGTTGCGCGTGTCTTGTTCGTTCTGCGAGCTGTGCATCCCCGGGTCGTCGGCCACGACGTAGACCAGACCGCCGTTCACGCCCGTGTACGATTGCGAGTACAGCGCATCCGCTGCGACATTCAAGCCGACGTGCTTCATGGTTACCACGGCGCGAGCGCCGCCAAGCGAGACACCCCCGGCGACCTCCGCCGCGACCTTCTCATTGGGCGCCCACTCGCACCGCACGTCATCGTACTTCACGAGGTTCTCGAGGACCTCGGTCGACGGCGTTCCGGGGTATCCCACGCCCACCGCAACGCCTGCCTCCCATGCGCCACGTGCAAGGGCCTCGTTACCGGACATCAGCGTGCGAGCCACGACCACCTCCGGACGGATAGGGCGGATACGAATCGCCGAGATTGGTGGATTCTAGCACAGTGGAAATGCGATTCCATCGAACCGGAGCGGCGTGCTAGATGTGGGATCCACCTACATAGTCACCGCTGTTCTGGATCCGCGACGTCAGCGAGTTCACCCGTACCACGGTCCCGGTGTACGGTGCGTGCACGTACTCACCGCCGCCGATGTAGATCCCTACATGGTGCACACGCGAGGGATCCCCGCCTGTTCCGAAGAAGACGAGGTCTCCGGGCTCCAACAGGTCAGTACGCTCGGGCGGAATGTGCTCTCCGATCCGGAATTGCGATTGGCTGGTGCGTGGTAGCGAGACGCCCACCTGCTTGTACACATACTGCACGAACCCTGAGCAGTCGAATCCACTCGGCGAAGCACCACCCCACACGTAGGGGACGCCGAGGTAGTACAGGGCTATGTCGACGACACTGCCCGATGGCACGCCACCCGCAGGTGGTGTCCAGGGTACGCCTCCCCGAGCATCGGATCCTGCAGGGTCCGCCGTGTGACGGGCTGCGGCGGCGGCTGCCGCAGCAGCAGCGCGGGCCCGTTCGGCCGCGAGTTCACGTTGCCGCTCTTCCTCGTCGGCGATCAGGCGCTGGACCTCCGCATCGAGACGTTCCACGTAGTCCTGCTGACGCGAGACCTCCGCCCCGATCTCATCCGCCCGGGCTTCCGCCTGATGCTGGAGCGCACGTTGCTCCGCACGCCGGTGCTCAAGCGTGCGTTGTGCAACCTCTACCCGCGCCTTCGCCGCCTGCACCGATTCCACCGTTGCCGCATCGGCGGCGCTCACGCGGCGCAGGAGTTCCACTCTCGTGATCAGATCCTCGAAGCTGCGGGCGCCGAGGAACACATCAAGCGCATCGATGCCTCCGTGCTTGTAGATGTTGGCTGCTCGATCCGCAAGGACGCCGCGAGCCCGCTCAAGCTCTGCGGTAGCGCGCTCCAGTTCGTCTCGTGTGACGACGATGTCAGCCTCGGTCTCCGCGACGGCCTCGGTAAGAGCGTTGTACTCCTCGACACGAACCTCGAGTTCCGCACGCATCCGCTCGAGTTCCGCTTGTGCCGAAGCCGCTTGAGCCTGCTTCTCTGATATCTCGGGAGTGGCCGGGACCGCACACGCGTACCGGGGGAAAGACATCACACCAAGGGTGAGCGCAACCGAAAGCGCAACGAGAGTGCGAACATGTCGTTCGCTGGCGGGATGCATGGTACCTCCGAACTGCGACTGTCTGGTATGTCGAGAGGTCCGGATCGGCGCGCCATCGCCGTATCCACCTTCACGACTATAGCACAGGCGACGCAGGAGTTTTGGTACAGTACGTCATGTACCGTATCCGGCGATCCGGAGTCAGATGCGCCCGGCTGCCCCGATAGACGCCCGCCCGAGCACTCGTGTCGCCATCGTGACCTTCCTCGTCGCGGCGATTCTGGTGCTCTCATCGGCAGCAGCTGCCAATCCGTCAGAGACCGCATCACAGCCCTCTCCCCCGCTCGCCGGCCTCTCCGCGGAGGCGGAAGCTATCCGTGCCGAGATCGACTCGGCCACTGTCCAGGCAGTAGCACTTGAGGAAGATATCGCCTCGCTTGAGGCGGATCAGCGTGCCCTCGACGAGCGGCTCGCGGTGACTGCGGAGCGAATCGCGGCCCAGCGTGAGGAAGTCGCGCTGTCCGAGACTCGACTTCTTGAAGCTGAGATGCGCTACCAGGCGCATCTTGTCGAGACATACAAGCGCGGCGAGTTCGATCCGCTCAGCGTCCTTCTCAGCGCTGCTACGCTCCCCGAGCTCTTTGCCCGCGCCGACGCGCTGTCCCGTATTGCCGAAGATGACAACCAGATCGTCGCAGACCTCAATATCGCAGCTGCAGACGCCCGCTACCAGCAAGCCCGGCTTGAGGAGGTCCTCGCTCAAGACCGCGCCCTCCGTGCCGAGCAACAGTCCCGTCACGAGCAGCTGACCGCCCTCCTCGCCGAACAGGAAGCCGCGATCGCCCGGCTCACGGCGCAGGAGCGCGAGATTCTTACGCGTGTCCGCGCGCTGACCGCTCAGGTGCGTTCTCAGTGGGCCGACTCGTCACTGCCGACCGGCTCGGACATTGCACGGGCAACTGCGACGGTAGACACACACCCCGGCGTCGAATGGATCATCTCGGCCTACATGCCGAGGCAATACCGCTCGACAGGCGAGACCTACGCCGCGGTCTGCAGTTGGTATGGCCCGGGCTTCCACGGTCGCACTACCGCGTCCGGGCAGGTGTTCAACCAGGACGATCTCACGTGCGCTTCACGCACGCTTCCCTTCGGCACCGTACTCGCCCTGACCCGCGGCTCACGAAGGGTGATCGTCTACGTGAACGATCGTGGTCCGTTCATAGCGGGCCGCGACCTCGATCTCTCCAAGGCCGCGGCCGCTGCTCTGGGCTTCTCAGGCGTTGAGACAGTCCATGTTGAGGTCGTTACCGCCGTACGGTAGGACTCCTGCCTACTGTACGTGGATCAACGTGACGATCTTCGGGTCTCCGAGCTTCTCTCTGCCGCTCAAGAAGTCGAGCTCGAGCAGAAACGCGAACCCGGCCACCTGTCCCCCCATCTTGGATACGAGTGCGGCCTTGGCGGCAGCGGTCCCACCGGTTGCCAACACGTCGTCCACGATCAGTACGACATCACCAGGGACAAACGCATCCGTGTGCACCTCGAGCGAGTCGATGCCGTACTCAAGCGCGTAGCTGTGCGCAGTCGTGGTCCACGGGAGCTTGCCGGGCTTGCGTGCAGGAACGAACCCCGCACCGAGACGGTATGCCAACGCGCCACCGAAGATGAAGCCACGGGCCTCGGCTCCCATCACCTTGGTGACGCCAGCATCCTCGTACTCGGCCGCTATGGTGTCGATAGCCGACCTGAATCCCTCTGGGCTTGCCAGCAGAGGCGTGATGTCCTTGAAGACGATGCCCTCTTTGGGGAAGTCCCTGATGTCCCTGATGTACTGCTCGAGATCCACGCTACACTCCTCACTCTCATCGTCGGTGACCCGCAACGGACCGCCGATATCCGCAAACCTGTCTCTACAACATCGCCCCGAGCGCATCCAGTTGCGCCCGTGTTCCGAACGCCACAAGATGATCGCCTGGCTGCAACACCCGATCCGCAGAAGGATTGCTGTCCGTGACTCCGCCACGGGCTATTGCCATGATGTACGCCCCGGTGACATCCCTGACCCTTGCATCGCGGATCGAGCGGCCCACAAGGGATGACTCTTTGGTGACGCGATAGGTGTCAAGCCGGTACTCCACACCCTCGCTGTGGCTCACAAGCTCAAGATAGTCGCTCACGAAGGGATCGACGACGCTCGATGCCATGCGTCGTCCACCGATCACATTGGGTGTGATCACGCGGTCCGCACCCGCACGCAGGATCTTGGGCTCGGATGCGATCGACGAGGATCGGGCAACAATGAACAACTCGGGATTCATCCCCCGGGCAGTCATAGCGACGAACAGGTTATCAGCATCGGTGTCGAGTGCTGTAACAAGGCCCTTCGCCCGGCTGAGACCGGCGGCATCGAGTGTCTCCTCGCTCGTAGCGTCACCGCTCAAGTAGAGCCAGCCGTGCTCATTGGCCTCCACTTCGCACTCGTCGCAGTCATCGATGACGATGAACGCAACCCCCTGCTCTTGGAGCGAAGCACAGACCACGGATCCCACGCGCCCCATGCCCGCAACGATGTAGTGCCCTGACAGTCCCTCGATGCGCTTGGCCATGCGGCGTCCCTCCACAAGATTGGTGAGTTGCCCTTCGATCATGAACTCGGCTATGACGCCCACCGAGTAGGCGATGCCACCCACCCCTGCAAACACCATGGCGATCGTGAAGACCTGTCCGGCGGTAGACAACTCCGCGACTTCTCTGAACCCCACCGTCGCCACCGTGATGACCGTCATATACAGGCTGTCGAGGAAGGTCCATCCCTCGATCATCATGTAGCCGACCGTGCCCGCCACCAGCACGACCACAAGCAGTGTAGCGGCCAGAGCCATGCGCTTCATCAGCGGTCCCAGATCTCGTCGCTCAACATCGCCACATAGGGCAGCGTGCGCCACAACCCCTCGAGATCGAGCCCGTAGCCGACAAGGAACCGGTCGGGTACGGCGAAGCCCCGGTACTCGATCGGCAGGTCTACGAGACGACGCGCGTCCTTGTCCAGGAGAGTGCACACAGAGATGCTCGCGGGTCTCCGCTCCTTCAGGACCCTGAGCAGGTAGCTCAAGGTAAGACCTGTGTCTATGATGTCCTCCACCACCAGGACGTCCCTGCCCTCGATCGGGTCATCGAGGTCCTTCGTGATACGGACCGAGCGTTCCGCCCCTGGTCCGTATGCCGAGATCGCCATGAAATCGAGTGTGAGTGGTAGGTCGATAGCACGACACAGGTCGGCCAGGAACATCGTGCCGCCCTTGAGAACGGTGATGAGCGCGAGATCACGCCCGGAGTAGTCGTCAGTGATCTGTCCCCCGAGCCGCCTCACGGCCGACTGGATCTCCTCGGAGGTGTGTAGGATACGGTCCATTCTGACATCCGGCAGTGCAACGCTCACGCGCCATCACCACCGGCGGTGTCCGCCTCGGTATTCAGAGGGGCAGCATCCAGACCACCGCCGTCAGCGTGGTCACGCGCGCGCACCGGGATACCGAACTTGAAGAGCAGCTTCCGGAAGTCCTTCTGGTACAGGATCTTGATGTTCACGTCGGGATAGAGTTCCTTGAGTCGACGGACCTTGCGGTTCTTCTTCGTGACAAGCTTCTGGCTCATCGTAGTGAGTTCGATGTACAGGTCGAACTCAGGCAAGTAGAAGTCCGGAGAGAACGACGCGAGAACCACCCCATGACGGTCCCACTCGAGCGGGAAGGTGGTGGGCTCGTACTCCCATGCGATCTCGTAGAAGTCGAGGATCTGTGCCGCCACCCGCTCACTGGGATGGGCGAATTCCGTGGCCGCCACTCGCGTTGACACGGGAAGGTCCATGTCAGGTTGTTCTAGTAGCTCGTCGGTCATCGTTTAGTCGGCATCCTCGAACAAACGGCCGATTGCGCGGCGCAACATGTGCTGCTTCAGCGCACCGGATCCCTTCTCGAGCTCACCAAGCGTGTCCATCAGCTTCTGGCGCGCTTCTGGCGTGCGGTGGCGCATCGCTGGCATGAGAATCTGCTGGAAGAAGGTCGCCTCACGTTCTGCAAATGCTTCGTACATGCGCAGATGCCGCGGCTCGATACCATACTTGCGCAGGTCCCAGCACGTGTGAGCGACTGCAACGTCAGGCCCGGAGATCTCATCCCCTGCCTGCCCGCTCACGAGGGATATGATGCCGAACGACGCGAGTTCCCTGATGAAGACCGGGGGCAGCCCGAGAGTCTCCTGGGCTCGGTCAACAGGAATGGTCTCCGCATCCTCGAACGGAAGGGCCATCGGCTCAGCGCGTTCGATGGCCGGGCGAAGCTCGGACGGTACACGCCCCTTGTCCAGGTCGTCCAGCTTCTCCCGGATCACCGCGAGAGGCATGAAGTGCTCCTTCTGGAGCTTCAACACCAGCTCAAGACGCTGCACGTCTGCAGGGCGATACTTCCGGTACCCGCCGGGTGTACGCTCTGGCGATATGAGCCGCTCGTCCTCAAGGTACCGTACCTTGGAGATGGTGAGGTCCGGATACGTCTGCGAGAGGTTCTCCACGACCTCGCCGATCGTCATGTAGTCGCGCACGCGAGGGGCCATCTAGGCGAGACCCCCTCCGGACACGAAGACCATCTGAAACCGGCCGATCTGGACAGAGTCACCGCTGGTGAGAGCGGATTCCTCCACAAGCTCATTGTTGACGTACGTACCGTTGAGTGATCCCGCGTCGATGATCGTCACCCCACCGTCTGTCACGCTCAACCGCGCGTGAGTCCGTGAAACGGTGACGTCATTCAGGAAGATGTCGCTCTCGGGGTCGCGACCGATGACTACCTCCGGCTGGTCGAGGTAGAACCGCTCCCCGACCTCGACTCCCTTGCGCACAACGAGCACGGGGACGTCACTGACTCCGACATCCACGACGTAGACGGGCGCGGTTGGCTCGCTGACCGCTTCGAAGGATGCTGTCGCTCCCTCGATTCGGACTCCGCAGACGGGACACTCCGCGTCCTGCGGTGTGACTTCCGCACCACACTCCGGGCACCGGCCCATGCCAACCACTCCTGCCGAACGCATCCATGGGCACACACGCGCTTAGTCGAGCAGGCCGAACTCCTGGCTCTTGAAGGACTCGGCGATCTGGGTTTCCAGAGCCGAGACGACCTCAGGGTTCTCGAGTACCTTGATCAGACGCTCCTCGCTCAGGCGGTTCTTCACGTATGGATCCTTGAGCGCGTCGCTGAGCTTCCGCCCCCCGCGAACCTCGCGGATGACATACTCGACCACCCGTTCTTCCACGCCGTCCACCGCGATCTCGTTCAGAAACTCGTGGATCTTGTCTGCAACGCTCGCCACGCAGGCCTCCTTCGTAGGGCTGGAACGCAGTAGTATCAGAACTCAGGCGTCCAGATCATCATCGAGATCGGAGTCATCGGTCACGTCGTACCTCGCAACACCACGCAAGTCGTTTGCGAGGATCTCGATCAGGCGGTCGATGTCGTTCCCCGAGACCACACCCTTGCCGTGCGTGCGGTCGTCCTTGAGCCTTCGGACCAGCTCAGCACGCAGGATATCGATCTTGCCGTGCAGGACGCGACGTCGATAGCTGACCTTCTGCTCCTCTTCATAGAGCTCATCAAGCAGTTCACGCAGCTCATCGAGGGTGCGATCACTCAGATTCAGTAGCGCATCATCCGACTTGTGCATATCCCCCATCGGTCCCACCTCCAGAGAAGCGATGCACCTGCTACAACTCGAGCAGATTGTAGCAGACGAGACCGACATCACGGACTCAACCTCGAGTGCAACTCCAGGTGCAGCCGCGCTGGGATGTCACTCCAGCACCCGGTACTCATCCACCAGCGACAGCGCCTCCGTGCGCTCCGATCGCGTGAGCTCCCCCTGTGTCAGTGTCGCACCGAACGTGACGCTTGCCGCAGTGAGCACCGCGTCGACAAGGGCCGCTCGCTCCGGCCGGTACCCGAGCGCATCGGTGATCGTCGCGGTCGAGCCTTCAAGATCGCGGACGGACTGCTCATCGAGCATGAAGACGCGCGCTTCGCAGATCACGTCACGGCTGAGGACGAACGAGCCATGTTGAAGGCAGCTCTCGCGCTCCCACACCTGTGCGCTGCCAGACAGTTTGGCCGCGCCAAGGGAGAGGTCAGCACCGGTGGCGTGCAGGTAACACGCACCTCCACGCCTGCCCCGGTCACGTGCGGTCAGCGTGGCATCCACGCCAAGAGTCCGGTATGCCGCGGCGAGTGCGCTCGACAGGTACCGGTAGCTGTCACGCACTCCGCGTGGGACACCGTCGCGCACACCTGCGACGATCGAGTACGTCAACTCATCCGCATGGAGGACGCCTCGCCCGCCAGTGGGGCGGCGACACAGCCCGATTCCCTGCTGGTGACAGTATCGCGCGTCGACATCTCCCACGCGCTGAAACCGGCCGAGCGAAACGGTCGATGGTTCGAACTGGTACAGGCGCAACGTCGGCGGAGCCTCCCCACGTGCGTGAGCGCTCAGGAGGGCCTTGTCTACAGCCATGTTCCAGCAGCCATCGGCTGGATCGTCTATGAGCACGCGCCAATGGGCCACGCCGCCTATGCCTCCGTACCAGCAGGCCTCCACGCGATGTCCGCCCTCTTGACCGCCGCTGCCTCGTCGAGCCGTCGCACCGGCGTGGTGTACGGCGCGCCGTGCAAGAGTTCGGGATCCTGGCGAGCTTCTTCGGCGATGGCCCGGAGCACCATTGCGAAACGGTCGAGCGTGGCCTTGCTCTCGGTCTCGGTCGGCTCGACCATCATCGCCTCGTCAACGATCAGCGGGAAGTAGACCGTGGGCGGGTGTATCCCGTAATCGAGAAGCCGCTTGGCGACGTCGAGCGTGCGAACGCCGGTGGCTTTGCGGAGCGGTCCCCCCGACATCACGAACTCATGCATGCATATCCGGTCATACGCTACGGGCCAGACGTCCTCCAGCAGCGCCTTCACGTAGTTGGCCGAGAGCACCGCCTGCTCGGATATCGCCCGAAGCCCCTCGCCTCCAACAGCGCGGATGTACGTGTATGCACGCACAAGCACGCCGAAGTTGCCGTAGTACGACCGCACGCGGCCGATGGACCGCTCAGGCATGACCAGAGCGAGGGACCCATCTACCGCACGCTCGACGATCGGACCGGGAAGGTACTGCGCCAGTGCATCGCTGACGGCGACGGGCCCCGCGCCGGGGCCGCCACCTCCGTGTGGCGTGGCAAACGTCTTGTGCAGGTTGATGTGGAGCGCATCAAACCCCATGTCACCCGGCCTGCTCTTGCCCATGATGGCATTCAGGTTCGCTCCGTCGCAGTACGCGAGCGCTCCCACACGGTGAACGGCCGCGGTGATATGGCAGATGTTCTCGTCGAAGAGACCGAGCGTGTTGGGGTTGGTGAGCATCAATGCAGCCACATCCGTGTCGAGCATCCGTTCGAGAGCCGCTAGATCGACGCCTCCACGCCCGTTGCTCGGCACTTGCACGACCTCGTAGCCGCACATCGCTACGGTTGCGGGATTCGTTCCATGCGCGGAGTCTGGCACCAGCACCCGCTTGCGAACGTCGCCCTGAGCCGCGTGATACGCACGTATCGCGAGGAGTCCCGTCAACTCCCCGTGCGCACCCGCCGCAGGCTGAAGCGTGACCGCAGGCAGACCCGCCACTTCGGCAAGCGATTCCTGAAGCCCCAACATGAGCTCCAATGCGCCCTGTACGGTGCCCTCGGGCTGATACGGATGGATGCGGGCGAAACCCGGAAGGCGACATGCCCATTCGCCGATCTTGGGGTTGTACTTCATGGTGCAACTTCCGAGCGGGTAGAACCCGCTGTCCACGCCGAAGTTGGTGCTTGCAAGATGCTCGTAGTGGCGTGCAAGCTCGACCTCAGTCACGTGTGGGAGCACGAGCGGAGCTGTACGTGCACGCCCGCCGAGCACCGTGTCCAACGACACCGGAGGTACGTCGAGCGCCGGAGGTTCCACACAGCTCGACCCGGCGGCCCCACGCTCGAAGATAAGCGTACCGGTCATCGGCTCTGAGAGCGCTCCGGCACGCGACACAGCCACCTGATCGGCGGTCACAGGGCGCTCACCTCCTCCACGAAGCGATCGAGCGTCTCGCGGGTATGACGCTCCGTCACTGCAAAGAGCACGAGTCCCGCATCGGCGGGGTTGAACCGGACAAGATCAAGACCTGCCAGGAAACCCCGTGTGAGCATATCGGCCTGCATAGCCTTCACGTCACCCAGATACCGGAGGGTGAACTCGTTACCGAAACACGACTCGAAGACCCGCTCGAAGCTCCCCGTTTCGAGCAGGGCTCCCTCGAGGTAATGAGCTTTCGCAATGCATGCTTCGCCGATGCCTGCGAGACCCTCCTGGCCCACAGCCGCCAGATACACACCGGCCGCCAGGGCGTTCAGGGCGTGATTGGAGCAGATGTTCGAAGTCGCCTTCTCTCGGCGGATGTGTTGCTCGCGGGTGGAGAACGTGAGCACGAACCCGGTCCGGCCGTCCACGTCGGTCGTTCGTCCAGCCACGCGGCCGGGCATCTGTCGGATGTGCTCCTTTCGGCACGCGAAGATGCCCAGACCCGGACCGCCGTAGGACGCGGCATTTCCCAACGCCTGCCCCTCTGCAACCACGATGTCCGCTCCATACGATGCCGGCGGCTCCATGACGCCGAGCAGGATGGGATGAGTGCCGACGATGAAGAGCGCCCCCACCTCGTGCGCCAGCACGCCAAGCGAGGCGAGGTCCTCGAGAGTCCCGTACCATGTGGGCGACGTGACGAGCAGCGCGGCAGTCGACCCGTCCATCTGGGCGGCCACAGACGGCGCGTCAGTGACTCCGCCCGTTGCGGCGACCTCCACTACTTCCAGGGTGCCGGACTGCACGTACGTTGCGAGCACCTCGCGCCATTCGGGATGGACCGCTCCCGAGACAACGACTCGTCTGCGCTTGGTGACACGGGCAGCCATGAGTGCGGCCTCCGCAAAGGCCGTGGCCCCGTCGTACATGGACGCGTTGGAGACGTCCATGCCGGTCAGCTGGCAGATCATCGACTGGTACTCGTAGACCGCCTGCAGTGTCCCCTGGCTGACCTCGGGCTGATACGGCGTGTACGCCGTGAAGAACGCGGGTTTGCCGACGACAGCATCCACGATCGCAGGCACGTAGTGATCGTAGATCCCGGCGCCGAGGAACGAGACGACCTGACCGCCGTGTCTGTTGCGCGCCGCCAGTGACTCAAGGTGCGCCGCCAGCTCGATTTCGGTCATGCCGTCAGTCACACGCAGAGGACGCGCGAGCCGCGCGTCCTCCGGGATATCTCCAAACAGTTCGTCGACCGACCGTACGCCGATACGTGCGAGCATCTCGACCTGCTCCTCGCAGGTCACCGGTATGAAGCGCATATGTCAGGCTTCCTCGGCGAGAAACGCTTCGTAATCGTCGGCATCCATCAGGGCGTCGACCTCGGATAGATCGTCGACTTTGACCTTGATCATCCATCCGTCGCCGTAGCAGTCGTCGTTCACCGTCTCCGGCGCATCGTCAAGAGCGCTGTTGACCTCGAGCACCTCTCCGGCGACCGGAGAGAAGAGCTCGGACACCGACTTGACGGACTCTACCTCGCCGAATGACTCGCCCGTGCTCACAGCGTCGCCAACGGAGGGCAGATCCACGTAGACGACCTCGCCCAGCTGGTCTTGTGCGAAGTCCGAGATGCCGATCGTGGCAACGTCACCGTCCATGCGCACCCACTCGTGCTCACGGTCGTACTTCAGGTCCTTGGGATACATCGGTCGCGCTCCTTTCCCTGTCTTCGCCTACGACCCGTGAGCCGACAGCGATGTGCTCTTCACGAACGGCGGCTTGGTCACGACCGCTGACACCACCTTGCGGCGAATGGCGATCTCCAACTCCGTTCCCGGCGAGGCCAGGCCCGTAGGGACGTACGCGGTCGCGATGCCATGGCCGAGCGTCGGCGAGAACGTGCCGCTTGCCACCTTACCGACCGCGAGAGTCCCGTGCAATACGGCGTACCCGTGACGCGGAACGCCCTCGGTCACCGTCAGTCCGACCAGTCTCTGTGCCGGCCCTGTTTCGCGCACATGTGCAATCGCCTCAGCGCCGATGAAACCCGTCTTCCCCTTCGGGACCACCCACCCCAATCCGGCCGAGACCGGGTCGGTTTGCCGATCCATGTCGCTCCCGTACAGCGGATAGCCCATCTCGAGACGGAGAGTGTCGCGGGCTCCCAGACCACACGGCACCACGTCAGGGAAACTGAGGAGCGCCCGCCAGATCCTGACTGCGTGGGTCGCATGGCATACGACCTCCACGCCGTCCTCACCTGTGTAACCGGTGCGCGCGAGCAGCACCGGCACAGTGTCGAGTGTTGCCTCGGCGATCGCAAAGCGAGCGGGAGGCTCCCACCCGCCACCGGCGAGTTCCCCCACGATATCCAGCGCGCGTGGGCCCTGCACGGCGATAAGCACGGTGCGATCGCTCTCATCGACACACTCCACGCTTTCCGGGAGGTGCGACGTGATCCACTCCCAGTCAGTCTCACGATTTGCAGCGTTCACGACGATCAAGTACTCGAGGTCACCCGTGTGGTAAACGATCAGGTCATCGATGATGCCACCGTCGTCGCTACACATGACCGTGTACAGCGCGCTCCCGATCTCATCGATGCGGTCAAGGTCGTTGGTCAGAATCGCCTGCAATGCAGCCTTTGCCTCGAGACCTTGGACTCGGAACTCACCCATGTGCGACACATCGAATACACCTGCGGCCGCCCGCACGGCGTTGTGCTCCTCGATGATGCCCGCATACTGTACCGGCATCTTCCAGCCGGCGAAGTCGACCATGCGTGCCCCGAGCGCCACGTGCTCGCTGAAGAGCGGTGTCTTGCGCGCACCCTCGCCCATCTCGACTCCTCTCACATGAGCGGAACGGCGGTGGCCATCAGCTGTCCGCCGAACACGCTTCTCCATACCCTGGTGGACCAGATCTTCACTCGAGACCACGCGTCGGGCCGCTCGATCGCATTCGCGGAGACCAGCGGTACCTGGGCCAGTAGACGATCCCCCTGTACGACCGTCAGCGTTCCCAGTCGCTGCCCTGCGACGACCGGAGCCTCCACCTCCCGTACGAAGTCTATAGTGCTCGTGACCTCGCCCTCCAGATCGAAGACAGGCACCAACGAATCCTCGGCCACCACCGCGGCCACCCTGCGATCGAGGTAGTCCGTCACCGGGATGAGCGCAGCTGTGGTCTCGGCCGCAGCCACCTCCCTGACGGCATAGTGTTCGAAACCCCAATCAAGGAGCGTTCGGGCTTCATCGAACCGTTCGTTCTCATCCCGCGCACCTAGCACCACGGCGACAAGACCGACATCCCCCCGGGTGGCCGATGCCACCACGCAGTATCCCGCCTTGTTCGTCCATCCCGTCTTGATCCCATCAGCGCCCTCGTACGTGCCGAGCAGCTTGTTTGAGTTGTCATACCGCTTGAGACCGTACTGCCCGAGCACGGTGACCGACGGCAACGAGACGATGTCTGCAAAACGCGGATCGGCCATCGCGATAGTAGCCAGTGTGGCCAGATCCTCTGCAGACGTGTAGTGTCCGGGTTCGTCCAGGCCATGCGGATTGGCGAACGACGTGTGCGCCAGGCCGAGCGCGGAGGCTTTCGCGTTCATAAGAGCGACGAACCCTTCCACACTCCCCCCGACGTGCTCCGCCAGCGCATAGGCAGCGTCGTTGCCGGATCGCACGAGCGTAGCCTCCAGCAGCTCACCCACGGTTATCGACTGACCGGTCACGAGGTCGACCTCAGCCTCCCCAACGCCGGACGCACGGGCCGATACCGTAACGGTCTCGGATGGATCCGCGCCATCCAGCACGACTAGCGCGGTCATGATCTTGGTCGTCGATGCCATCGCGCGTTCGTCCTGGGCGTTGCGACTCCACAGCGTCCGCCCGTCGCGCGTGCGGAGCAGGCCTGACGGCATCGTGACAGCGGGGGTGGCCTCCGCCAGCGGATCCCCGGCCACGACCGGCGTGGAACCGATCACGTCACCTTCCGCGCCGTATGCCGGAACGGACGCGTGAGCAGACCCGAGCAGCGCGGACAGGAGCAGCGCAGTGGACAGGGTGAGACGCCGGACGTGGTTCCACACGTGTGCTGTCTCACTCCTCTCCGAAGCATGTCTGCTGGAATCAACACGATTGTACGGGAGTCGCGGACGGATGGCACGCGCGCGCGTTCGCCAAGTCCGCTACCATAGTGCCGCACTCGATGCACACTGCTGGATCGGACGATGCGGCTCGGGGGAACCGTGGACCACTCACATAACGCACCTGGAACGGACAACGGATTCACCCTCATGGAGCTCATGACGGTGGTCCTCGTGATCGCCATCCTGCTTGCTGTGGCAATCGCAACCTATGTACCAGCGTCCAGATCGGCAGCCGCCGCGTCCTGCAGGCACAACCAGCGGGTTCTCGAAGACGCGTACATGCAGGCGGAATGCACCGTCGGCTCTGAGGACCCCGATGACATCGAGGATCTTGAACCGTTCGTGAGGAACTTCGACCACATCAGATACTGTCCGCTCGATGGCTCCGCACTCGAGTTCGACCCTGCCACAGGCGACATCTCCTGCCCGAATCACCCGTGAGGACCGACCTGACGAGGAGACCGCAGTGAAGTACCCGCGCTTTGAGATCCTGGCGTTCATACTGGGCACAGCGGCGATCGCGGGCAGTCTGCTCGTGCCATCGACAACCCAGGTCATGCCTGCCGAGGTCGTCGGCCAACTCCTGCTCGTCCTGGTACTGGCAGGCGCGCTGCACTGGGGACGTGAGGGCGGGTTTGTCACCGCACTGATCGCGGTCGTCATCTACGTTGGCATGCGTTACCCGCTGATGAGGACGGAGGGACTCTCTTCCGACATCGTCACCATGATCGCCTCCAGGGCGATAGCCTACACCGTGGTAGGTCTGGCCGGCGGGGAGCTCGCGGGAAGGGTCAAGTACCTGTTCGCGCGGATCGAACGCGAGGCGATGATCGATCCGGTCACACGCGTGTACAGCGCACGCTATGCGGGTGAGACTATCGCCTGCGCACTCGGAAAGCATCGGCGCTACGAAACGCCGTGTTCCGTGCTCCACCTCAAGGTCTCGCCTGCGGTGTGGTCGGATCTCAAGACATCACGCATGAGCGCACTCATGCGTCGAGTGGCGTCGCACCTACGGAACAACGTGCGCATGGTCGATGACGTGGCCTACAACGGAAATGCGGGCTTCATCATCATCCTTCCGGAGACAGGGTCCGATGGCGCCGATGTGGTGGCCCGGCGCGTCCATCTCGGGATCGTTGACACCATAGGGTGCTCCGCCGATGAAGTGACCTTTGAGAAGCTCGTGTGCGGAACCGACGATGCGCGGCTTGAGGAACTTGCTGGCGTGCTCGCGCCCGATCACGAGGAGACGTCTGATCCGGACCTCTCCCGCCGGAACCAGCTGCGCCGCGCGTCCGACGGGGCGGATGCGCACCGCTAGATATCTGCGGCACGCAGAACCCGGATGCCCGCCTCGCCGAGCACTCTCATGGCGTCGGTGACCCGCTCCACCCTGAAGACGTCCACCGCACTGCTCCCACCCGGCTCCACGAAACAGTACGCGTACTCTACGTTGATGTCTTCAGCACCAAGCACCTCAAGGATGTCGGCGAGTCCGCCGGGATGATCCGGCACCGCTACCGCGATGACCTCGGTAACGCTCACGCTGAAGCCGGCGTCCTCCAACGCGTCCTTTGCCACCTGCGTGCGGTCGCAGATGATGCGCACGACTCCGAACTCGGCCGTATCAGCGACCATGAGGGCGCGCATGTTGACGCCAGCGTCCCCCAGGGTGCGCGTGAGCCGCGCAAGCCGGCCAGGGCTGTTCTCCAGAAAGACCGTGAGTTGGCGTACCATTGATCACTCACTCCTCTCTGCGCGCAGATCGATGACGCGCTTCGCCTTGCCTTCGGACCGCTGGATGGACCTGGGCTCTACAAGCCTGACGGCGATGTTGACCGCCAGGGCTGATGCGATCTCCGCCGAGACACGTCCACGGAGCCGTTCGAGCGTTTTGACCTCGTCGAAACTGACCTCAGGGCCGACCTCGACGTGCACCTCGACATGATCCATGCTCCCGCGCCGAGATAGCACGACCTGGTAGTACGGAGCGACACCGGGGATGCCCAGCAGAACCTGCTCTATCTGGCTCGGGAACACATTCACGCCCCTGATGATGAGCATATCGTCCGAACGCCCGGTCACGCGCTCCAGGCGGCGGAATGTACGTCCGCACGAACACTTCCCGGGCACGATGCGCGAGATGTCACGCGTGCGGTACCGGACGACCGGTATGCCTTCCTTGGTGAGCGTGGTGAAGACCACCTCTCCCCGCTCGCCGTCAGCCACAGGGCGAAGGGTCTCGGTGTCTACGATCTCGACGATGAAGTGATCCTCATTCACGTGCAAGCCGCACTTGCACTCACACTCGGCCGCCACACCCGGGCCGAGCACCTCGGACAGACCGTAGATGTCGATCGCCATGATCCCGAGCTGTCGCTCTATCTCCGAACGGGTGTTCTCGCTCCACGGCTCGGCGCCGAAGATGCCCGCCTTGAGAGAGAGGCTCGCCGGATCGATACCCATGTCATGCGCAGTCTCCGCGATCAGGAGCGCGTAGCTTGGAGTGCATGCCAGGATCGTGGTGCCGAAGTCTTTCATGACCTGGACCTGGCGTTTCGTATTGCCGCCGGAAATCGGAATCGTCGCGCATCCGAGCCGCTCCGCCCCGTAGTGCACGCCGAGTCCTCCGGTGAACAGACCGTACCCGTAGGCATTCTGTACGATGTCGCCCGGCGTACCCCCGGCTGCGGCGATCGTCCGCGCCATGAGATCCGCCCAGCGGTCGATATCACCCGCGGTATACCCGACGACGGTGACCTGGCCGGTGGTTCCCGACGATGAATGCAGACGAACGATGCGCTCCATCGGAACCGCGAACATGCCGTACGGATAGCCAGCGCGCAGATCGTCCTTCACGGTGAACGGGAAGTCAGCGAAATCCGCAAGCGTTGCCACACGAGGCGCAACACCGGCCTCATCGAACTTGCGCCGATAGGTCGGCACGTTCTCGTATACACGGGACAGCAGGCCGTTCAGCCGCTCGAGTTGGAGCGCCTCAAGCTGCTCCCGGCCCATGGTCTCGTATTCAGGCTGAAACACGCCGGTCCCCTCTCCCGCGCACATCGGACGTGTACGCTCGCTCTATGGTGTCACCGTCGCCGGTTCCGATGGGTCCGGAGTTGGATCGGGCGCCGGCTTGGTCCCGACGCGCACGACCTCTTCCGTCGCCCGGTAGACGGACTTGAATGAATCGCGTCGCACCTCGGCCCCGCCCTTGGTCACAACGCGTGTCACCACGATCGTGCGTCCCGAGACCCCCCGCTCCTCCACGACGCGTGTACCCACAGGGAGTTCGGGATCCTGAACCTCACGTATCGGCGGATTCACGAGGTTGGTCCACGCGCCCGTCTCATATGAGACCTCATACCCCGGATCCGTTCCGTACAGCGATATCGTCACACTGGAGTTCGAGTACCCGGTGGCGATGAGTATCCAGTCGGGCGTGTCGTTCGTGAACTTGAAGTCCGGGCCGCCCCACGACACCGTTGCATCGCGTCCCTTGGGATAGTGACTGATGTACTGAGAATGGTTATGCCGCTCCACGACCGGCAGCCCTGAGAAGAAGACGGTGTTGAAGAGCGTTGTGTTCACCTGACAGATGCCGCCGCCCAGTTGTGGAACCAGCTTGCCGTTCACGATCGCCGGTGCCTCCTGGTAGCCCTTCGCAGCCGTTCGCTCCCCCACTGTCCCGTTGAAACTGAATGTCTCACCCGGACCGATGAGCGTGCCATCGAGCGCGTCAGCCAGAGTGTGGATGTTGTTCACACGCGGCTTGTTGGATGCCGAGTACTCAGTGGTGAACGTGGAGATTCGCTCGACGATGCCGAGCCCACGCGCCTCTTCAGTGGTCAGATCGGCCTCGACGCGGCTCATGGCGAGTTCAGTGCGTCGCTCGCCGACACCGGTCAATAGCACTTGAAGCTTGGCGGCCAGATCCTCGGCGTCGACCGCAAGGCCATCCTCTGCGGGTACGATGGTCACAGTCCCGGCGGATGCGGTGAACGATGCGTTCCTCGCCGGCCGGCCGACCTCGGCCACAAGTGGCAGTATCGTCGCCGAGACCTCATCCGATGCGATATAGGCCTCGAGAACGGGCCCATCCGTGCCTTCGACGGAGCGGATGTCGATCCACCCGCCGATGGTCGCCGGCTCGATCTGCCACGTCTTGTCCTCGTAGTACAGCTCGAGCGGTCCCGACACCATCGACCGTGCCGCATCGTATGCAGCATCCGCGCCGGCCTCGTCGATCTCCGGCTGCAATGTGACAAGCTCGACCGACGCACTGCGATCGTCCGCAAGGAAGGCAGCGAGGATCGCAGTCCGGGCGTCACCCACATCCACTCCACGCCCCTCAGCAGGGGGCACAAGCCGTACGGACGCACCCTCGACAACGATCTTGGCATCGCGTGCCGGCTGGGCGATTCCGGCATTGATCGTCTCCACGATCCGCTCGATCAAGTCGTCGTCACAGCCCAGTTCGAGGGGGACCGTCACCCCGCCGAGGATGGCTCTCGACCGCTCCGACACCGCCTCCAGGAAGGCTCCTCGTCCCACGCGGTGGGCCGCCTCGGCGAGTCCAGTGGCATCCACCGACAAGGCAACACTCTCGGCGGTCACATCCCAGCGCTCGTTCCCCGCTGCGAGCGTCACGGGGGCCGAGGCATACCCGGCCACCGCGGAATCGATCGCCGATGCGGCATCCACACGGGTCAGCCCGCCGACATCCACGGCGCCGACCCGCACTCCCGAATGGATGCGGTCACCTGTGACAGCGAGATCGGCCACGACCGCAACGCCGGCGAGTGCCAGGACCACCGCGACAGCCACGACGGCGATTCGCACACCGAGCGGCCAGGACGCCATGAACCGGGGGACCCGCGGCGTACGGCTCACCTTCGACGAGCTATGCCTCGCGCCACGCACACCATCGGCGGGCGCCTGTTCCACGTCAGTCATTCCTGTCCCGGATCCGAATGGCCCTGCGCGGGCAGATGGACACTACATGGTGAGAACAACAGCAAGAATACCGCCACTCATGACGAGCGATGATAGCACGCTGCGGACATACGACCCCACACCTGACCGGAAAGGATCATCCATTGGCGATCGCGTCGCGCACGGCCTCAACATACCGACCCAGAAGCGCCTCAGCAGCAGCGGTGTCATCACCCTCGGCGTAGACGGTGACCTGCGCCTCCGTCGCGTGCGGCAGCACCAGCGCCCAGCCCTTCTCATCGGGGATCCTTACACCTTCGATGACTTCCACATCGCCGATCCGTCCGAGCGCTGCCATGGCGCGCATCACCGCGCCTTTGCGGTCGAACGGACAGAACACCGACTCTTCTCTGAGGTGGAACGCGGGCAACTCTGCCACCACATCATCGAGATCCATTTCCTGACGATCGAGCATTCTCAGAAGCGCGCCGAATGACATCACCGCATCGTAGCCGGCCAGGAAGTGAGGAAACACGAAGCCCCCGTGACGCGAGCCAGCGAACCCGATGGTTGGGTCCAGCGCTGCCGCCGAGAGCGCGCGGCGCGAGGTACCGGTGCGGCGGACAAAACGCCCCGCTGTGCCCGCGATGCGCTCGACCGCTGTCGATGCAGTGACCGGGACCGCGACTCCCACACCGCCCTCGCCGGTGCCTTCAGAGTTGGCCCACAGCCAGACCATGGCGTGAAGGGCCGTATCGTGATCGAGTACGCGACCGGATTTCGTTACCAACGTTATCCGCTCGGCAGTCGAATCCATGGACACGCCAAGGTCGGCCTGGAACATGTCTACCGAATGCGCGAGCCGCTCGAGCAAGACAGTGCGCTCGACATCGTTGACCGCAGTGCGCTCGGAATCCACGTACGCACGTAGCCCGATCAGGTCGACATCCCAGTCCGCCGCAAGCGATGGGAGTACGAATGAAGCAGGGCTGAGCCCCATGTCGACTACTGCGGTCCTTCGGCGACGCGGCGCCTCTGCCTCGTCGAGTGCCGCTGTCAGAGCGGTCGTGTAGTACTCAAGCGCTCGCGGCGGATAGAGGATCTCGCCGATCTGGTCGAAGAACGCCCTGCGGAACTCCTTTCGGAAGTACAGACGCTCGATCTTCTTCTCCTGCCCGGTGGACAGGTCGATGCCGGCCGAATCGTAGAAGTGGATCTCGATCGACTGCGGATCGCCATCGGCAGCGCAGATGTGTACGCCGCCCATCGCACGCGTGTCGCGTGTCGTGAAACGGGTGACCGCAGGCGACGCAACGCGAAGATCGCGCACGTGACACCCTGCCGAGTTCAATCCTGCGGCCACAGCGCGCTTCACCATGCGAGCCGCACCGCTGGAATCTCGGCTGACCACGGTGTGCGACCTGCTCGGTAGCAGACTCCCAAACGCCTGCGCAACGTGCAGTGCGAGTTCTGGCGTGACATCGATGTTCACAAGACCAGCGATGCCGTCATTCGCGAACAACGAGCGCAGGCCACGAGACTCCCAGATCAGCGACGAGCTCACCATGGCTCCAGCATCGATGCGCTTGAATGGATAGACCTGGACGTCGTTTGCCACGGCTGCCCCGGGGCCGACGACGCTCTCGTCGCCTATCACCGCACCTTGCTCGATGCGAGCACTCGCCCGCACATCCACGCTGCGGCAGAGCACCGCACCACGGACCTGTGAGAACTTGCCGATGAACGAATCGTTCCAGACGATCGTGTGCTCGGTTTGAGCGCTGTAGCTCACGAGGCAGTTGTCCCCGATGATGGTGTACGGCCCGATCTTCGCACCGGCACGAACGGTGGTGTTGGCGCCGATCACGACCTTCTGCCCGATCTCTGCCGTTGGGTCGATAGACGCGTTGGGCCCCACCCATACGTCATCCTTGGTCTTAGCACCCGGGACGTAGATCATGGCCTTGCCGTCCAGGATGTCGCGGTGGACCTCGACGTACCCCTCAAGGCTGCCGACATCCGCCCAGTAGCCATCGACCACGCAACCGTAGAGCGGGTATCCCTTGTCCATGAGGATCGGGAAGAGGTCAGACGAGAAGTCGAACGGCATACCCTCGGGAATGAAATCGAAGACGAGCGGATCGACCACGTAGATGCCCGTGTTGATGGTGTCGCTGAATACCTGGCCCCATGTGGGCTTCTCCAGGAATCGCTCGATCCGTCCGTCATCGTCGGTGATGACGACGCCGAACTCAAGTGGATCCGGAACGCGCTTGAGCGCGATCGTGACGGCGGCGCCTTTCGCCTTGTGGAACTCCACGACCTCGGTCAGGTTGATGTCGGTGAGCGCGTCCCCGGATATCACCAGAAACGTCTCGTCCAGGACCTCGGCAGCGTTCTTGACGGACCCTGCGGTGCCGAGAGGTGTCTCCTCGATGGCGTAGGTGATATCCATACCCCATTCATCGCCATCACCAAAGTAGTCCTCGATGACCTGGGGCATGAACGCGAGAGTGGCGACGACCTCGGTGATGCCGTGATGCTTCACGAGCCCCAGGATGTGCTCCATCACGGGCTGATTGACGATGGGCACCATCGGCTTTGGCCGCATGCTCGTGAGCGGTCGAAGCCGGGTCCCCTCGCCACCAGCCATGACCACTGCTTTCATGCAGCACCGCCTTCCGCGGACGCGATCGCCTCGCGCCGAGCGCGGAGCGCCCGCGCCGTGTATTGGACTGCCGCACTGAGGGACAGGATGATGCCCACGTACACGAAGAAGATGCCGAGCCCCACGCGCTCGGAACCTAGACCCGGGAGCCAGCTGGAGTCCACAAGACCGAGCCCGACCACTCTCGGCCATCCGGCGATCAGAGAGGAGAACCCGAAGAGCAGGATGGCGGTCGTCCACTTGCCCGCGCGCGTAACCGGGAGGATAACGCCGTGATGTTCGAGCCGGTATGCGCCATAGAGCAGATAGAGGTCACGGCCAAGCAGCACCACAGGGATCCACAGCGGAAGCACATCGATCAGGTACAGCCCCACGACACCTGATGCCAGCAGAAGGCGGTCGACGAGCGGGTCCACGATCTTGCCGAACTGCGTGACCGTGTTCGTCCGGCGTGCAATCTGGCCATCGATCCAATCGGTGGAGGCGGCCACCGCGTAGATGATGAATGCGACCAGCCTCCCCCGCTCGTTCTGCGCATCCACGAGCGCCGTGAAGAAGAACGGCACCAGGATCAGCCTCAGGATCGTGATCAGGTTTGCCACCGAGTAGACCGTATGGTGCACGACCTGCCCGGCATCGTCTGTCGTCTGCTCGTCTACCACCAGTCTTTCCTCCTGAAGAAGAGAACCATCCAGACTGCGATCAGGATCATCGCCGCTATGATCACGGCGAACGACCACGCCGCTGTGGCTGGCGGCCACATACCGTCAAGCACGTTCATTCCGTATATGCCCGAGATGAGCGTGAGGGGCATGAAGATCGTCGCCACCACGGTGAGCTGCTTCATGATCCCGTTCATCCGATTGCTCTGCACCGAGAGGAACAGGTCCATGGTCCCGTTTGCGACCTCCCGGTAGGTATCGATGGTATCGCTGAGGCGGGCAAGATGATCCCCCACGTCATCGAAGTACATATACGCCTCGGGTTCCACGAACGCTTCCAGGCGTGCGAGCCCCCGGACGACATCTCGCTCGGGGTTGACGACGCGGTGTAGCGCCACAAGCGCACGCTTCGAGGCGTACAGACGCTGCAAGTACTCCGGCCGGGCTTCGGCGAGCACCAGGTCTTCGATCTCCTCAAGCTCGTCTGAGACCGCTTCGACAATCGGGAAGACCTCGTCCACCGCAGCATCGAGGATCGCGTGCACGGTCCACTCCACACCCCGGGCGAGGAAGGAGTCCGCACGATCCATGATGCGAGTGAGCGCGGAAACGTCCGAACGATGGACGGTCACGAGATACTGATCGGTCAGGAACAGATCGATCTCGTGCGTGACCACACCGTCATCGGTGAGCATCTGCGGCAAGAGCCATATGGCGAAGCTGAGGTCATGATAGACGTCGAGCTTGGGGCGTTGCGGGAAGTGCAGGCAATCCTCTATCGCCAGGGGCGGCAGCGGAACCCGCTCGCTGACACGCCGAAGCGACGCCTCGTCCGGGTCCGCCACGTCGATCCAGACGGGACCCTCCACGCCATCGGGCAGCGATTCCAGACCATCGGAACGCAGGATACCCTTGGCGATCCACCGTGCGGTGACACGCGCGGACACGTGCACCCCCTCCTCGCGTTCGGACACCATAACGATAGCAGAGCTATGGACCTAGAGCTGCCCGTCACGACCGGGTCATGCACGCGCCCACGGCTACTGTCCGAGCGTAGCCTGACCCCGGCGTTTCGCCTCGAGGAACTCCTCGTAGGTTGCGGTGAATGTCTGCGAGCCATCCGATCCGGTGAGCACGTAGTAGAGATAGTCAGTGTCTGCGGGTTGCGCTGCTGCCTGCAGCGCGCGAAGCCCTGGATTGCTGATCGGTCCAACAGGTAGGCCGTCATGCAGGTACGTGTTGTACGGGGTCTCCTGCTCAAGATCCTTGTTCGTGAGCGAGGTCGTCCCTTCCGGCATGGTGTACATGACTGTCGCGCAGAGTTGCAGTTTCATGGGCCGTGCGAGGCGGTTGTAGATGACCGAGGAGACCAGCGGGAACTCCTCATCAAGCTGTGCCTCGCGCTCGAGGATCGATGCGATGGTCACGACATCCACAAGATCGAGACCCTGTGACTCGGCGTGACTCAGATCGAGCGTCGAGACCTGGTCGTCGAAGTGATCAAGCATCATCTCCACGATCTCATGTGGAGGCGTGCTCACCTCGATCGAATACGTCGCAGGAAACAGGAAGCCCTCGAGCGAATCACCGTACGCCCCATCGAGATACGGATGCTCTCCCACGAACTCGGGGGCCCCCGATGTGCAGAGCCTCATGATCTCCTCAGGGTCCGCACCCGCACGGGCAGCCATGCGCGCTGCAACCTGCTCGGCGGTGAATCCCTCGGGAATGGTGACGTCGACGTAATCGGCACGTGGACCGACCAGCAGCAGGTCTATGACGTCCGCGTTGGCCATGCCAGTGGTGAGTTCGTACTCGCCCGCCCGGAGGTCGCCGTCCACGCCCATGTCGCGCACCAGGAAGCGGAACGCCAACGAGCTCTCGATCACGCCGAGATCCGCGAGCTGGCGCGCGATGGCGGCGGTGGTGCTACCAGACTCGATCACCGTGTGCACAGGAATGCCGGCCGTCACATCGGCGCGTGCAGCCGGTTCGCGACCGACCAGCTGCGTGATGCTGTACACGATGATGCCGAGCACCACGATAAGCGCCACACCGGCAAGGGCGGTACCGACGGTGCGATGTTCTGCCCGGGGAGCACGGGTTCGCCGCACTCTCTGCGAATGATCGGGCCGTTTCCGGACGGTCTGCGGCCGACTGCGTCGCTTCCGCGGTCTGGCTTCGGGTCCCGAAACCGCCGACGTCCGTGATCTCGAAGAATCCGACCGGCGCGAACCACGGGCGGAGCGCCTGTGGCGATCCGAACGGCGCGGCTCCGAGCCGACCCCTCGCTGCTCGATCATCGAATCGGACTCCGGCTGAACCACGTGACCTCCTGGCAGAGGATGAGAGGAGCCCCGGGCCATCGGCCCGAGACTCGGTGCCGTGCCGGCAACCCGGATCGACAGGGCTCCGGCGACGACTGCGTTCCACCGAGCGAAGTATACGGGCGCGCCGAGCACGGTGTCCAACAACGCGCCGCGCCTGAGCACGCCCGGTCGCCCCGGTGTCGTGTAAGGTGTGCCCGGAGCATATGCAGCGACCGCACGACACAAGGAGTACCGGGTGGCCCACCTGCTCGGCTGTGATGATGTTCGTCTTGAGTATGCGTCGAAGCTGGTCTTCGATTCACTGACACTTGGCGTCGACGAGGGTGACCGGATCGGAATCGTTGGCGGGAACGGCGACGGCAAGTCCTCGCTCCTCGGTCTTCTCGCAGGCCGAACCGACCCCGACGGCGGTCGCATCGTCATACGCGGCGGAACAGTGGCAGGCATGCTGGCACAGGCGGATGCTCTTGATCCGGCTGCCACGGTCCGTTCGTGCGTGGTCGGTGATATCCCCGAGCATCGATGGGCCGCCGACTCCCGGGTCCGCGATATCCTCTCTCACCTCGTCGGCGATCTTCCCTGGGATGGATTGGTCCGCCACCTGTCCGGCGGACAGCGACGGCGGGTGGACCTCGCGCGAGTCCTCATCCATGACGCTGACGTCCTCATGCTGGATGAGCCTACGAACCACCTCGACGTTCCCGCCATCGACTGGCTCGCACATCACTTGAAGACACGCTGGCCCAGACGCTCCGGAGCGCTCCTCGTGGTGACGCATGACCGCTGGTTCCTTGACGAAGTATGCACGCAGGTCTGGGAGGTGCATGACGGCAGGGTCGATCGCTTCGAGGGTGGCTACTCGGCGTACGTCTACCAGCGCGTGGAGCGGATGGCTGCTGCCGAACGGGCCGAGCAGAAGCGCCGCAATCTGTTGCGCAAGGAACTCGCATGGCTTGCCCGCGGACCACAGGCGCGTTCCACGAAGCCGAAGTTCCGCGTCGATGCCGCGAACGCGCTTATTGCGGACGAACCACCACTGCGCAACACCCTCGAGCTGAGACAGACCGCGATGACCCGCCTCGGCAAACAGGTCATCGACATCGAGGACGCCACTGTGCGCTACGAACAGAACGCTGTACTCGACCGGATCACCTGGCACATCGGACCCGGTGATCGGGTCGGCCTCCTCGGCGAGAACGGCTCGGGCAAGACGACGCTGCTGAAGCTCGCACGCGGCGCGATTGAACCAACATCGGGCAGAGTGCGAATCGGCAAGACAGTGAAGACCGCTGTGCTCTCACAGCACCTCGAGGAGCTTGAGGCCTACGCCAGCGAACGCGTCAGAGACGTCCTGGCACGGAACAAGACACGCTACTCGTTCGAGGGTCGCGACATGACTCCGGCGCAACTGCTGGAGCGCCTCGGGTTCGAGCAGGCGCACCTCTCCGCCTACGTGAACACGCTTTCCGGCGGCCAGAAACGCCGTCTGCAGCTCATGCTGATCTTGCTCGATCAGCCCAACGTGCTCGTGCTTGACGAGCCCGACAACGATCTGGACACCGATATGCTCGCAGTCGTGGAGAGCCTGCTGGACACGTGGCCCGGGACGCTCCTGTTGGTGACGCACGACCGTCATCTGATGGAGCGGGTCACCGACGACCAGTTCGCGGTCCTGGATGGCACGGTGCGACACCTGCCGGGCGGGATCGATGAGTACCTGCGCCTTGTTGCGCGGCGCGCGGAGAGCACAGGCGCCCAGCAGGACGGCGCTCTACAGGCTTCGAAGGAACCGTCGGGGAGTTCGCTTTCTCAAGCGGAGGAGCACCGGCTGAAGAAGGAGCTCGCCTCGACCGAGCGGAAGCTGCGGACGCTTGAGACCAGGGCCGAGGCGGTCCGCACCGAGCTTCACGCGGCGGACCCGACCGACTACACCGCGCTCATGGCTGCACAGCAGCGATTGAGCGATGCGCAGTCGGAGGTGGCAGCGCTCGAGGATGAATGGCTGCGGATCTCCGAGCTGCTCGGCATGTGATCACGTAGCCTGCACCCTTCCGGCTCGCTGTGCGAGTCCCCCGGGCATTCCAAGCAGCCACGCGAAGACACGGGTGCGCCCGGCCAGCATGACGACAGCGTTGCATGCTACGACCACCGCCGCAGTGAGAGCGACGTTGAACCATGGTTGCGCCCACAGATGCGTCATGCCCGCTCTATCGAGCATCTGGATGACCGCCCAGATCGCCACCGGATGGATGATGTAGACGCCGAGAGCGGCGGCACCGAGCGTCCGGCTGGCAGACGCCAGCCGGGGCGCCGCACGCCCGAGCACGTCCAGCATGCAAGCCAACCCGATCAGCGTCAGCCCGAGATAGGTGAACTCGTTGATGCGCTGCAGCCAGACCTGTTGCACCCACAGCGGGCCACGGTCATACCAGCGACCGAACAAGCCGAGCGCGAGCAGGAACGGCCACGCCCGCGCGAAGAAGGTCGCATACCTCGTGCGGATCGCACCGAACAGTCCGCCAGCAGCGGCTGACGGGAGCAGCCACATCGTGGACAGGAAGAACCGGTAGAGCGTGCCACTCTGACCCGACTCGGGCACGGGTACCACGATCGTGGCGAACAGCCCAATGGCGTACAGCACGGCGAACGTGATCCACGGTCTGGCTCGAAAGAGACGCGAGATCACCGGCGCGAACACGTAGAAGAGAAGCACGATCGGCAGGAAGTACATGTGGAACGATGCGCGGCCAAGTACGAGCAGACGCACGACGTCGAGGAGATACTCCCCCATCGGCAACGAGGGACGCAGATCGGTGGGCGTGTAGTAGCCGAACCAGATGTAAAACGCCGACCAGGCGAGATAGGGATACAGCACCACCGATGCCCGGCGCCTGAAGAAGGCGATCAGCTCAGCCCGCGTGCGGATGGGGCGGTAGTTCCACACGAGCACGCCGGTGAGGAACGAGAACGCCGGTGTGGCGAACCAGATGAAGGTGTACGTCGTATACACCCAGGGTGCCATCCCCGTGGCGTCTCCGCGCGATCCTGCGCCGGCAGCAAGGACGTGGATGCCCACAACCGCCACCGCTGCCATGGCGCGCAGCAGATCATAGCCCGCTACTCGTGTGCCGGCAGATGTCACCGTGGAGGCAGCCGCCGACGAGCCTCCTTCAGGGCATGACACGAACGACCTCTTCCTTCCCGGGAGACGGGTCTGACAAGTCGGGTGCATCACCGCGACACCGTCCGACGCGAACACCCGAGGTACTCATGGTAGCGCAGTGTGGACATCCAACCGGCGCTTCCGTCGATTCGGGATCCACCGGCACCGCACGAGGTCCCGGGCATGGAACGGGGCACCCGTGCGGGTGCCCCGTCGAATCCGAGTCGCACGTCAGCGCTACTGCGGGATGAGGACGTTTGCAAAGACGAGCCACGCCAGCAGTGACTTGGCAGCTAGGCTCAAGAACACGTAGGCCGACTCGCCGAAGATGTAGTCCTTCCACTTCCCTACCTGCTTGTACTGCAGCACCTGGTTGACAGCGAAGCTGTTGAAGAACACGAACATCGAGGCGAAGATCCAGTACACGAAGCCCGGCGTCATATCGCTCGCCCCAGGACCCCAGAGATAGTCGGCGATCGCCAGCCACGGGAAGATCCCCGCGATGCAGCCGAAGATGAACGCGGTCCAGTCGGGCTTTCCAGGCTGCTCGTACTTCTCCATCAGCCAGCCGAACAGGATCATCGACATGTTTGCACCGAAGATGCCGATCATCGCTGCGATATCGGTGATAGAGACGAGCGCGGCGATCAACACGACCATGAGCGACGAGCTGAACGCGTACTCCATCCAACGGAAGTAGTTGCGGTTCTGCTTGAGGCCGTCGACGTACTTCGCGTACGCGGGTCCGGCTATGATGAAATGCGCGGCCGCCGAGAAGAACAGGAAGAGCGCGACGCCCAGGCCGAGGTCGAACGTGAAGTACGGCTGTGGATCACCGTACACGAGCGGACCGGGGCGCTGGTTCAGCCATGAGGCCGTCACCTGGATGTCATAGGGTTCGCGGAGCGCCACGATGGCGGCTCCTTGTAGCAGGTGGAACAAGCCCATCACCACGTTGTAGATCCTGAGCCTTGTGAACCTCGAGTCGTCCGTTGCCATGCAGACCCCTCTCGTCGTGGTGCACTGACCCGGCGAATACCGGGGGATTCCTACGCCGGTGGTGCCGTACCCATCGAGCGTACGAGTCGCTCAAGGAAGCGCGCGATCACAGCGGCATCAGCGCTGTCACACCCGCAAAGCGCGGCGGTCACCGCGTCCCCCATCGGCTGGAAGTACTCGATGGCGCTCAGTACCGCCGAGGGTGTGGGCGTGAGGATCACACATCGCCGGTCCTCCGTACTGCGGCTGCGCTCGATATGGCCGGCGCACTCGAGCCGGGCTATGAGTGCGGATGTGGCCGACGAACTCAGGCCGATGGACGCGGCAAGCTCCCCGGCGGTCATTGCCGAACCGTTCCGCTGAGCCTGGCCGAGGGCAGCCATGGCCCGAGCATCCGTCGTGTGGATCCCCTGCGCGGATGCCCACGCGTCGGTGGAGCGAAGCGCTTCGCTCACGTACGCGCAGAGCAGTCCCACGATCGCGGTACGGTCCGCAGCGCCCCCTGCGAGACGCGCGCTCGAATCCGGGTATGTGCTGGTAGGTGTACTCATGCATACGATAGTATCTCCATGATGGAAGTAATTCCAGAGAGCCGGACTCTTCGCCTGGCCACCGAACAGGAAGGACCGCCCGATGAAGGACGCCTCCAAGCTCGGTATAACCGCCCTCGTGCTCCTGCTCGGTATCGGCATCGCCTGGGCAGGCTCGCAGGGCGGGACCACGGTGGGCTCACTCCCCGCATTCGCCCTGATCGTGGGAATCGCCTTTCTGATCCAGATCGTCGTGTTCATTCCCTCCTTCGTGGCCCAGACCGAGCACTTCTACGACCTCACGGGGAGCCTCACGTACATCTCGATGACCATCCTTGCGGCAGTGCTCAGTTCTCCGCTCGATGCCCGCTCGGCCCTTCTTATCGGCCTCATCATGGTGTGGGCGGCCCGCCTCGGGACGTTCCTCTTCCGCCGGGTGCGCAAGAGCGGCAAAGACAGCCGCTTCGATGAACTGAAGCCCTCCTTCGTGAAGTTCCTCAACGTCTGGGTCATCCAGGGACTGTGGGTCACGCTCACGGCTGGCGCCGCCTGGACCGCCATCACTTCGGAAGCTTGTGCGCCATTCGATGCATTGACCATCGCCGGGATCGTCGTGTGGATGCTCGGCTTCGGCATTGAGGCGATCGCCGACCTCCAGAAGAACCGTTTCCGTGCCGCACCTGAGAACAAGGGCCGTTTCATCAACACCGGTCTGTGGTCGTGGTCGCGTCACCCCAACTACTTCGGTGAGATCACGCTATGGCTCGGCGTGGCACTGATCGCACTTCCCGCGCTCTCGGGCTGGCAACTGGTCACGCTCATCTCCCCCGTGTTCGTGTTCGTGCTCATCACGCGCGTCAGCGGCGTGCCCCTCCTGGAGAGGTACGCCGACAAGACGTGGGGCGGACAGGACGACTACGAGGCCTACAAGGCACGGACGTCGGTGCTCGTACCACTCCCACCCAGGAGATAGCGCGGGTTTCCGTGTTCAGGCCGCCGGGCATACACGGTGCATGAGCTCACGTGCATCCTGAGAGGAGCAGCGTCATGCCCAATCGTGGGTTCCTGGACAAGTTCAAGGACACGCTCGGCGGTGCGCTCGGCGACGTGAGCGACAAGGCCAAGGACCTGGCCGAGGGCGCGGCCGACAAGATCGACAAGGCCACCGAAGCGAGCGGCAGCGCAGTCAAGCAGGCTGGCGACATGATCGGCTCCGGCAAGGAGAAGATCGGTGATGCAGCCGCCGATCTGGCGGACAAGATATCCGGTGGTGGCGGTGGTGGCGCCGGCTAGGAGTCATGTCCTCACCCATGCCGCCCTGCCGCGGCTGGACATGAGGAGTGTGATAGGGTTGAAGAACGGATCCACCCGGGGGGACCCAGGGAAGCCGGGTGGTGTGCCGTCTCTGTGTCCCCGGAACTCACGATGGAACGCCTGATCCTTGTCTCAAACCGCCTACCTGTGGGCGTTGAACGCGATGACGAGCGAGGTATCGTCTTCAAGCCGAGTGTTGGCGGTCTTACAACGGGTCTCAGCGCCTTTCACGCCTCGCATGAGAGCCGGTGGGTAGGCTGGGCGGACTGGGACCTCGATGGCCTGAACCAGGCCGACGTGGCCGAGATGAACCGGGTGCTCGGCCAGGAGCACGGCTGCACGCCGGTCTTCCTCGAACCGGAGGAGGCAGCGGGCTTCTACGAGGGCTTCTGCAACTCCACGATCTGGCCGCTCTTCCATCATTTCACGCAGTATGCGGAGTTCGACCCCGACACGTGGGAATGCTACGTGCGCACCAATCGTGCGTTCTGCGAGGCCGTCCTCGAAGTAGCCCGGCCAGATGACATCATCTGGATCCAGGACTACCAGCTCATGCTGCTTCCGGCGATGATCAGGGAACGTCTTCCTGATGCGCGCATCGGATGGTTCTTGCATATTCCGTTCCCGAGTTTCGAGATCTTCCGCATGCTGCCGTGGCGGCGAGAGGTGCTCGAGGGTCTACTCGGCGCCGATCTCGTGGGTTTCCATACATACGACTACGCACAGCACTTCCTCAACAGTTGCCGACGGCTGCTGGGCGTGGATGAGGCGCTTGGCCGCATCGTCGTAGACAACCGGGTCGTGCTCACCGACGCGTTTCCGATGGGAATAGACTACGAGCGCTACCGCGATGCCGCACGATCGCCGGCGACACGCGCGGAGGCCGAGAGCATCGGCGCAAACACGGGTGAACGCAGACTCGTGCTCTCGATCGATCGGCTCGACTACTCCAAGGGCATCCCGGACCGTTTGCGGGCGTTCGATGCGTTCCTCGACCGGTACCCGGAGTGGTGCGAACGCGTGACACTGATGTGCGTGGCGGTGCCTTCGCGCGAGAACGTGGAGACCTACCGGCAACTCAAGACCGAAGTCGACGAACTCATCGGCTCGATCAACGGCCGCTACGCGACCATGGGCTGGACGCCCGTGCTCTACCTTTACCGCTCGCTCCCGTTCGACATGCTCACCGGGATGTACGCAGCCGCCGACGTGGCGCTCGTCACGCCGCTCCGTGACGGGATGAATCTCATCGCCAAGGAGTACCTCGCAGCACACGACGACAGGCCCGGAGTCCTCGTACTGTCCGAGATGGCTGGCGCCGCACGCGAGCTCGGCGAGGCACTCCAGGTGAACCCGTTCGATCAGCAGCAAATCGTCGAAGCGCTTCATCAGGCGTTGACGATGGACGAGGACGAGGCGCGCGAGCGGAATGCGCTCATGCAGCCGCGTCTCAGACGGTACACGGTCATGAAGTGGGCCGACGAGTTCCTTGCCGCCCTGGACCGCGTGAAGGCGATGCAGGATGGGTTCACCGCCCGACTGCTGCACACCGCCCAGCGCACGCAGCTCGTGGCCGAGTACCGGAGAGCCTCTCAGCGCCTCATCCTGCTCGACTACGACGGCACGCTGATGCCGTTCGCACCCCGGCCAGAAGACGTTGCACCTGCTCCAGGAGTCCGCGCACTGATCTCGGCATTGGTTGCTGACGATCGCAATGAGGTCGTCGTTGTCTCGGGACGCGACCGCGAGACACTGGAATCATGGCTCGGCGATCTAGGCGTGGACATCGTTGCGGAGCACGGCGTGTGGCTGCGGGGCAAGAGCGGTGAATGGCGAACCATCGCTCCGATGTCCGAGAGTTGGAAGCCACGCGTCGAGGCCCTGCTTGAGATGTATGTCGACCGTACCCCGGGATCGTTCATCGAGGAGAAGGACTTCTCGCTCGTCTGGCACTACCGGCAGGTCCCCCGGGAACTGGCCGAGACACGCGTGCTCGAGCTCAAGGATGCGCTGACCGGCGTGGTCAATGACTGGGGACTCGCCATGATGGATGGGAACAAGGTCCTCGAGGTCAAGGCGGCTGACGTGGACAAGGGCCGCGCGGCACACCGGTGGATGTGCCGCGAAGACCTCGACTTCATCATCGCGATCGGTGACGACCGTACCGACGAGGACGTATTCCATGCCGCGCCGGACGGCGCATGGACCATCAAGGTGGGGTCAGGACCGACACGTGCACGCAACTCCGTGCGCGGTGTTCCCGACGTACGTTCCCTGCTCGCCGAGATGGTAGGAATCGACCCCGGAGAGGATGACGGCCTGTGAAGCGACTCGAAGACTATCGGGGCATCGTCTCCGACGAGATCCTTGCGGACCTCCACCAGCGTGCCTCGAAGCTCTACGACAAGCACGTGGTGCACATGAACTCCACTGCGCAAGGCGGTGGTGTGGCTGAGATGCTGTATGCGCTCGTGCCACTGATGAACGACGTTGGCGTGGACGCCGGGTGGCGCGTCTTGGTAGGCAGCGACGACTTCTTCGGCGTCACGAAGAAGTTCCACAACGGTCTGCAGGGGGACACGGTAAACCTCACCGGGAACAAGAAGCGCCTGTACGTCCAGGCGAACGAGAGCTTCTCCCAGTACAACCACATCTCGCGCCACGATGCGGTCATCATCCACGACCCTCAACCGTTGCCGATCATCCGCTTCTACAAGAAGCGGCAGCCGTGGATATGGCGCTGCCACATCGACCTTACTGCGCCGGACCCCGAGCTCTGGGAGTTTCTCAAAGGCTACATCATGCGGTACGACCTCATGATCGTGAGCCACGAACAGTACAAGCGACCCGACCTCACTGTGGAACAGCGGGTCATCAACCCGGCGATCGATCCCCTCAACCAGAAGAACGTGGTGCTGCCCGAGCGCACGATAGCGCGATACATGAAACGCCACCACATCCCGCTGGATAAGCCGCTCATCACGCAGGTCTCGCGTTTCGACAAGTGGAAGGACCCCGAAGGCGTCGTCGAAGTCTTCAAACGAGTGCGTGAGCGGGTGGACTGTCGGCTGGTGCTGGCCGGCAACATGGCGACCGACGATCCTGAGGGGCTTGCGATCTACGAGCGGGTGCGGAAGCGAGCAGGGGCTCTACTCAAGAGCGGCGACATCATCATCATGCTTGGCGCAAGCGATGTGGCGATCAATGCCCTACAACGCATGTCGAGCGTGGTCCTGCAGAAGTCCCTCCGCGAAGGGTTCGGGCTCACGGTGTCCGAGGCGATGTGGAAAGGGACACCCGTGGTAGCCGGAGCCGTTGGCGGCATACCACTGCAGATCGTAGACGGGGAAACGGGATTCCTGGTGGATCCGACGGATCTCGACCAGACGGCCGATCGCGTTGCCACGCTACTTGAGGATACCCAGCTCGCCGCCAGCCTCGCCAGAAACGGCGTGGAGTTCGTGCGCGAGAACTTCCTGATCACACGCCTGCTTGGTCACTACCTTGAGCTTCTGGCTGAGCTTATTCGATAGAGCCGGGTGCCTCGTGCTTTCAGGCATCACGCCCCTCGTTGCGCCAACAGCGTCCTTCGGGGACACGACACGGTCCCCGGGATGCCACAGCTGAAGCGAGTCCCGCGGACCGCTACGGGGTCTCAGGCGCGATGCCCAATGCCGCCGCTTCCTCGGCGGTCATGTCCGACGCGACGCCGGATTCAATGCGCGGCTCAGTCGTATAGACCCTCACGACCCCCTGCGAACGCCAGTCATCCGCACGCTTCGAGTCCACGACGACGAGCCAGTACTCCATCTGCCCCTCTGTCTCTCCCCCAGCGTAGCCGGGCGCAGACTCCAGCTGTCTCGTGGCCGTAAGGGCGTACTCATCCCAATCGTGGAGCGGGACGTTGGCCTGTTCATCCTGATAGAGAAGGTATCCCTTCGCCACGGAGATCGCGACATCCTCGGTGACCTCGTTCTCGTAGCTAGGGGCCGTGCTGAGAAGCTCCGCGTAGAGATCCTCGTACAGCCACTCGCGGGAACCGCCCGGCCTCCCGCCAGAACATCCGAGCAACGAGATGCTCGACAGGATTGCCACGAGCACCAGCGCACCAACCCGATGCATCGCACATCCTCCCTCACTCCACCCTACCTGCGCTGCAGCCCCCACGCGCTACTCCTGCAGCTGCCCGCCGAGCGCCTCCTGGGCTTCTGCGAGATTCCCGCTACTACCGGTGAGCAGCCAGTTGGCTCCCTTGAGAACAATCGGGTCGTTGACGCCAGCGCCCGCTGCCGTCGATAGCCAGTTGGTCGCGTACGCATCCATCGTGGAGACGGCGTTCGGCGGGAAGACCAGGATCGTGCCGAAGCCATCACCGAAGTTGACTTCTCCGCTGCTGAACATCTCCATGCCAACCGGACCAGCGGCCGGCCCCTTGTCGATCAACGCCATGGCCGCAACTCCGCCTGCCAGCATGGCGTCGTAGACGGCCTGAGGATCCTCGTAGCTCTGCGCCGTCTTCGCCTCCGCATTGAGGTCATCA
>CAZOSR010000003.1:0-33513 GCA_964582445.1 uncultured Coriobacteriaceae bacterium
CCTGCGGCGCCGCGCCGGTCCCGCCCCGGAAGCCGTCGAGGTAGATGTAGTCGGCGCCCGCGCGCACGATGCCCGAGGCGATGGCGGCCACGTTGTGCACGGCTGCGATCTTCACACCCACCGGCTTGTAACCGCTCGCTTCCTTGAGCGCATAGATCAGCTGGCGCAAATCCTCGATCGAGTAGATGTCGTGATGCGGCGCAGGTGAGATCGCATCGCTCCCCTGCGGGATCATGCGCGTGGCCGACACATCGCGATCGATCTTCTCGCCCGGCAGGTGCCCGCCGATGCCCGGCTTGGCGCCCTGCCCGATCTTGATCTCGAGCCCGGCGGCGCGGTCCAGCACCTCGGGGCTGAGCCCGAAACGTCCTGACGCCACTTGCACGATGATGTTCTCCTGGTGCGGATACAGGTCCTCGTGCATGCCGCCCTCGCCCGTGTTCATCAACGTGCCGAGGCGCGTGGCTGCCATGGCGATGGACTTGTGCACGTTGAGCGACACCGACCCGTAGCTCATCGGCGAGAACATGATCGGCGTGTCCAGCTTGAGCGCCCGTGCGAGACCGGCATCCTCGGCCAGCCGGTACCCCCCGTTGCCATCGGACTCGACCTTCACGCTATCCGCCTTGCGGCCGAGGTACGTGCGAAGCTCCATCGGCTCGCGCAGCGGGTCGATGGAGGGGTTGGTCACCTGACACGCGTCGAGCACGAGCTTGTCGAAGATGCGCTCGTACGGCTTCGGGTTGCCCATAGAGGTCAGCAGCACACCGCCGGTCTCGGCCTGGGTCCACACGCCCTTGCGTGCCTCGGCAGACCAGTTGTCGTTATCCCGGAAGGCGAGTGTGTTCTTCTCTATGGTTATGCAGTGAGCCGGGCAGTACGTCACGCACCGGTGGCACGCGCGGCACTTCTCATCGTGCGGGATCGGGCGCTCGTTGAAGTCGTAGACGCCCCACCCGCACTGCTGTACGCAGCGCCCGCACTTGTGGCACTTGTCGTAGTCGATCTTCACCCGGAACTCGGGCTGTACCAGGGTCTGCTGCATGCTATACCGCCACTTCCAGGAGTTCGTCGCACGCGTCCACCTTGGTCACGGCGCAGGAGATCTCCGCGGGGGTGGCGTGGAGCTGACTGTGGAACGGAAGCTCCATGTCCTTCACGCGCGCGATGACCGGCTCGCCGGCACGCGGAGTCCAGATCGAGTCGGGTGCGTCCATCACCGTGCGTATGGCGCTCTCCTCGGAGGCGACCATCAGCGTAGTGCCGGTGCGGGCCGCCACCAGCGGGCGAAGCTTGATGCGATCGTTGAGAGCCACCATGCCGCCGTTGAAGCCGAGGACTATGGCGAACGGGCCGTTCAGCATCCCCGGACCGTAGACGGCCCGCAGCGAGCGCATCAGCGACGCCTGGTCTGCGTCCATACGCTCGATGTCGGACCACAGCGGCGGTGCGAGGACCTTGCACGCGAGTTCGACCGGCAGTTGATGACGCCGCAGAAGCAGGTCGAACAGGTACGCAGCGACCTCGGTGTCGGTGCCGAGGGAGCATGTGTAGCCGAACTGCTCCAGGTAGCGCGAGTTGATCCCGTAGCTCGAGATCTCGCCGTTGTGCACGATGGACCAATCCAGCAGCGTGAACGGATGCGCACCGCCCCACCAGCCCGGCGTGTTGGTGGGGAACCGGTTGTGTCCAACCCACGTGTGCCCGGCGTACTCCTCAAGGCGGAAGTAGTGGCCGATCTCCTCGGGATAGCCTACGCCCTTGAACGCACCCATGTTCTTACCGGAGGAGGCCACGAACGCACCATCCACACCGGCGTTGATCGACATGACGACGCCTACCACGAAGTCCTCGGCGGTGAGTTCCCGTTCCTCGAGGAGCTCTTCGCGCGGCATCATGAAGTAGCGCCACAGGAGCGGGGCGTCATGAATGCCCTTGACCGGACGCGTGGGCATCGGCTCGGCGTGCTCGATCAGGAAGCGCTCGGACAGGATCTCCTCGGCCTCGGTCTTGGCGCGCATGTCGTGATACATCATGTGGAAACAGAAGTGCTCCGAGTACTCGGGGTAGATCCCGTACCCGGCAAAGCCGCCTCCAAGCCCATTACCCCGGTCTCGCTGGACTGCCATCGCACGGATCGGCTCCTCGCCGCTCATGAGCGCACCACTCTCATCGCAGATGCCCATGAGGCCACAGCCACCGTGGATCTTGAACGGCGACTCCTCGCGGAAATTCGTGGGTGCGAACCCGTCGTAGCTGCTGAGGTCGTATGCCATCTTCCTCACTCCTTCTCTACGGTGAGCAGGCGGGCGACCGCGTCGCCGCCGCCTTCGGGAAGCGGACCCAGCCCGAGCTTCTTCCGGGCGGATTCGCGTGGTTTGCCGAGTGCGCCGGTCTTGAGGAACTCGCTGTAGGCAACCGCCACCGAGTCCGGGCCGACGCCACGCTCCATCGCAAGCTCCTTGAGCTGCCGGAAGACGCCCGCCATGCCGATGCGGCTGTGGCACATCTCCTGGCACGTGTAGCACTCCAGGCACTTCCAGAGCTGGCCCTCGGCGAGCACCTCGTCCAGGTTGCCGGCCAGAAGCGCTGCGATGATGTCGTTGGGCTGGAAGGCAGTATCGATCTTGCAGACGGGACAGTCGTCCTTGCACGCCTGGCATGAATCGCACTTCACCAGCAAGGGCACGTCGAAGTACTCGGCCAGGATGCGCCTGTCCTCTGCACGGGCGTTCCACTTGGCGAGGAACGGATCCACCGGCACACGGTGCATGTCGAGCCCCAGTTCATCGGGCTCGTGGCCCATCGCAAGTGCGATGAGCTCGGTGAGGAAGAACACGGGCACGTTCACGTCCTCGTTGGCGCGCTGGAGCGCAGCCTGGTTCAGATCGAACTGCTGGAAGCAACTCGGGCAGACCACCACGAGCGCATCGGCGCCCTCGGTCTGCACGTCGTAGAGCTTGCGGCGGCAGAACGCCAGCGAACCCTCCCGCTCACCCACGCGGTCCAGCGCTCCACCGCAACACTGCATCTTGGTGGTGTAGTCGACGACCTTGGCGCCGAGCGCCGCCACAAGCTCCTCGACCTTGGTGGGATGCAGCGGGTCGTCCCAGCGGACCGCCGGCTGCGGGCGCAGAAGATGGCACCCGTAGTGGACCGCCACCCGCATGCCCCACAGCGGCTTGGTGACACGCGCGCCGAGCGAACCGGCGCCCACGGCGTCGGCAAGCCACTCGGCAACGTGCATGATGTCCAGGTCACCGGTGTAGCGAAGGTCCTCGGCCGCCAGCCGCGCGTTGATGCGCTCCCGGCTGCGCCAGTCGCTCGCCAGGTGGCTCGAGGCCTCCTTGAAAGTCGAGTAGCAGCCGTTGCAGGGCGTGACCACACCGAGGGACGCTCGCTCGACGATCGCAAGGTTGCGCGCTGCCGCCGTGTAGAACGCGTCCTCATCGTTCGCCTTCACGAGCGTTCCCTCGGGGCAGCACGTGTGACCCGCAAGCTCGTGCACCGTCGCGCCGAGGTCCTCAAAGACCACCCGCGTCGCCTTCTCGATCATGGGGAATCTCGCAGGGATGGTGCATCCCCAGAAGACCGCGAACTCCCGCATCGCACATCCACCTTCCGTGCCGGAAAAACCAAAACGCCCACCCGGACCGCCGATGGGTCCGTGTGAGCGTCATTGCTCGTCTCTTCTATTCGACTCGCCATTGAGCCGTGCAGTGATTCTACCAGGCGCGCGGCCTCATGGGAAGAGGCGCCGAAACGCGCGCGAAACGAAACGCGCGCGATCCCGCCGCGTACCCGGATACGCTACCAGAGCGCTTCGATCGCGCAGCGTACGTCCGTGCTGATCGCTCCGGTGCCACCAAAGACCGTGACCCGCGGGGTCCGTCCACTGGTGAGGTAACCGGCGACTCCCGTGTGCAGCACCGTCGGAGGCGTGATGAGGAGCGGGCCGTTGTGGTCCGCGCACAGCACCGCCCCGGTGAGCGCATCCGGATACGTCGCACCGGTTGCCACACCGGCCGAGATGCTCGGCGTGGGCCAGAACTCACGGGCGATCTCGAGCGATGTCTCGTACCGCGTGGGACCGGCCAGACGCTTCACCGCACCCGACACATACGGATCGATCGCCGCAGCCACCGGCGCTCCCACCACCGACTCATCTCCCACGACGTACGCGTTCACGAACGGCGTGTGTGCGGACAGGTAGGTCTGGACCGCAGGAGGCAGCCGATCGGTGCGCGTGAGCAACACCGGTATCTGCAGATGCGCCGCTGGCGCTGACGCGCTGAGCGCATCGGGGAAGTTGCCCCCATACGCGATGAAGAACCTGTCCGCTCCCGTCAGCTTCTGCGCGACGAGCACCGAGGTCTCGTACCGGTCGGCACCGCCCAGACGTGTGACCGCGTAGCCCAGCGAGCCGAGCACGGTATCGACCGGTCCCGGCACGGCGCCCGTGCCACCTACGACGTAGACCGTACCACCGGCCGGGAGCACGCGATCGAGCTCCGCACGCGTCGCGGAGGAGAGACCCGCTGCATCACTCAACAGGATGGGTCCGCGCTCTTCCGCCGCAAGGGGCCCCGCGACCATCGCATCGGCGTAGTTCGTGCCGGTGCAGATGACCACCGAGTCCGCCGAGTCTGCCGTGGGATAGAGGGCGCTGCTCACCTCTATGGCCGTCCCGTACCGGTCGGCGCCGTACAGCTCCTCAGCCGAGAGCACCCACCAACGGGCGATGCCTTCGGCTCCAGCGGTATGCAGGTAGCTGCCTGTGGGGTCGAGTTCCATGAACGACACGCCTTGACCCGGGACCTCACCAGGTTCGATCCCGACGAAGCCCCCGAGACCGCTCGTGGACTGGAAGACCCCGCCGGTATGATCGACGCCAAGGTCCGTGCCAAGAAACACCCGGCCCTTGGAATCGGTGGTGATCACGCGGATCCGGCCGTCACAGGCCGTGGAGACTCCGGCCCAGCTGTCGCCGTAGTCGTCGCTGTACCGGAGATAGCCATTGACGGCGGCGTAGACACGGCCGGGATGTGCGCGGTCGACACGCACGTCTCTGACCGGGATGTCGGCGAATGCACGGGCCCAGGTGACTCCATAGTCGCTGCTGTAGTACAGACCGCCCCCGGTGCCTCCCGTCCCATCGTTGGCAGCCACGAACACGCGACCGGTGGCCGACACGTCGATTGCGTTGACCGATCCGGGCGTTGCGGTGGGCGTCTTGACCTCGCGGGACACCCAGTTGAGCGCGTTGTCGGTGGTGAAGTCCAGCCAGGCACGGGGGGTGGGTACATTGTTGCCCGCGATGAAGATGCGGCTGCTGTTGGCGGGATCGACCCGGATGTCGATGATGTCGTGTCCGGGAAACGCGCCGAGCGACGTCCACGTCGTCCCCGCGTTCGTCCCGCTCCATAGCGTGCTGCCGCCCGCAAGGAGCGCCGATCCGCGCATCGCAAGCGCGACGTCACCGATCGTGGTCAGGCCGTTGTTGCTTCCCGTGATCGGCGCCCAGCTCGTGCCCCGGTCGAACGATCGATACACCGCACCAGGAGGATCGGTGAGGTACGCGGTGGAAGCATAGAGACGCGTTGGCAGGGTGGGGTCGACCGCGAGCCCCGTCACCCAGTTATTGTCCCAGAAGCTGGTGTCGAGCTTCTGGGGCGCTAACTCCCGAACCGAGTCCGCGTGTGCCAGACCCGGTAGCGCGAGCAGGAGTGCGGAGCAGAGCACGACGGCCATGAACCTTGACTTCATAATGGGTCTCCCCTCCCTGAAGGTAGCTACTTCCTACCCAGGCGGAGAGCCGCCGTCACATCTCCGCGTCTGCCGCGAGCACGATCGCGTCGGCCACCTGCCTGAGGGTCATCCGGCGGTCCATCGCAAGCTTCTGCAGCCGCCTGAACGCCTCGGGCTCGGTCAGACCTTTGGCCATGAGCACGCCCTTGGCCCGGTCAAGCGACTTGCGGGTCTCCAGGCGATCGGAGAGATCGTCGACCTCGGCTTCGAGCGCCCGGGCCTCGGCGAATCGGGTCACCGCTACCGTCATTGCGGGCACGATGTCGGACCGCGTGAACGGCTTGACCACGTATGCCATCGCACCAGCCGCGGTCGCATCCTCAACGTAGGCCTGCTGGGAGAACGCGGTCACCATGACGACGGGGGCCAGCCGCTCCTCTCCGATGACGCGCGCCGCCTCCAGCCCGTCGGTGCCTGGCATCTTCACATCCATGAACACGATGTCGGGCTTGAGTTCACGTGTCCTTGCGATGGCCTCTGAGCCGTCGCGTGCCTCGCCCACGACCTCGTGACCCTCCTCGGTGAGCATCTCCCGGAGATCCATTCTGATGAGCGCCTCGTCCTCGGCGATCAGTACGCGCATACTCGCTCCTCACCCTGCTGCCGTCAGCGGCACGACCACGGTCACACAGGTCTCCTTGCCCGCCTGGAATGCCAACGTCCCCCGCAGGTCGTCTTCCACGACAGTCTTCACGATGGCCAGCCCGAGGTGAGATGAAGACCCGGCCTCGAACCCGGGCTCGAGCGCGCCCGCACTGTCGCGGACCTCGAGCGTCACATCGGTCGGCCTACGATACAGCGAGACATCGACCGTGCCGCGGCCGAGCGGTCCAACCCCGTGCTCGATCGCATTGTGCACCAGCTCGGCCACCACAAGCGCGAGCGACGTGGCTACCTGCGCGGGCACAAGTCCTGTGTCACCCCGCACGGCGATCCTGATGTCGCTGTTCTGTCCGGTCAACCCCCGCCTGACCATGTCGACGACAGTGGAGACCGCCGCTGCAAGGTCGACCGACTCATCGGCAGACGAGGCGAGCATCTCGTGCACGACCGCCATCGATGAGACCCGCTCCACCGCTTCCTCGAGCGCGCGCGCAGCCTCTTCGCTCGCCGAGCGACGCGCCTGGATGCGTAGAAGCGAGGCGATGGTCTGCAGGTTGTTCTTGACCCGGTGATGGACCTCGCGGATCGCCATCTCCTTGACGTGCAGCTCCTGATCACGGCGGACCGCATCAGTCACGTCTTCCACCAGCACGAGAGCACCGTCGGCCAGGCCGATAGTCCGGTACCGCAGACTCCGGCCGCTGACGGCAAGCGTGACGCCCCTGGCGCTGTCGGTACCGAGAACCGGTGCGATCGCCGTTGCGCCGCCGGGAATGGAAGCTGCAACACTCCCCTCGAGCGACCCGTCCAATCCCGCAAGACGCAGGATGTTGACCGCGTTGGGGCTGGCGTAGGCCACCGCACCGTCCGGCGCGATCTCCATCACCCCGTCACCTGCGAGTCGTGACGTCGCGTACGGTTCACCGCTGTCAACGTCTATCAGCGGTCCCTCCTGCAGCCGCTCGAGCACGCTCGCGGCCAGACGCATGAACGCGACTTCCATCTTGCCGGGAGCCTCGGCCACGGGTTGGGCCACATGGCGGACCGCCACGGCGTAAGGCCGCCCGGCCGGGCCGATCGGGTAGCCGGTCGCCGTGAATGCGACCCCCTTGCGAACCCGGCGCTTCACGCTGCATGCAGACGCACCGGTCTCCAGCGCGTCGTAGGCCTCGGGTTCCTCGGCCCGCCCAACGACCTGCCCTGTCCGTGAGATGGGCACTGCCGACATCGCGGTCATCGGGCGAGCGTCGGCTACCACGAGCAGCGCGCCGTCCAGCGGCACCAGCAACGTGACGTCCCCATATCCCAGATCGGCGGTCAGTTGCAGGTTGGCGGCCACATTCTCCACATGGGAGCGTGCATCAGGGTCGAGCGTCTGCAGCAGTGTGGTGAGATCGTCCATGGCATGAGTATACGCGCGGCGACACCACGGGGACGCGACCGGATACGCAGGCTGTCACCAGAACGGCACCGAAACCACACCACCCGCGTATCAGGTTCGCGTATCATATGGTCGTACGCACCGGGGGCACGGAGGGATTCATGTCGTTCGCATCGACCAGCACGTACATCTATGCATACATCGCGTTCGCGGTCGTATACCTTGCCGGGAGCGCGATAGCGGGTTGGAGCGCGCTGCGGATATCACTCGCCCTCTCGCGTCCGGATCAGGCCCCGCCGGAATCCCCGGATGCTGCTCCGCTCGCATCTGTTCTGAGCGCTGGCCGACGCCTGATCGACTGCACGCAAGCCGCTACCGTACTACCCCTCGTCTACATCGTGGGCAGCATGTTCCTCGGCTCGTTGGTGGCTCGCAACGCCGACGTAGCCCGTGCGATCAATGTCGGGTGGGTCGTGTTCACGCTCGTATGCGCGGCTGCGAGCGTCATGCTCGCCGCCTTCGCCATCAGGGCCTACCGGAAGGTACGACCCGCGTCGGGCCAGTCGGCCGCAAGCGCCTCTGATGCCATGCAGCGCATCGGTGTCAGGCTTGGCGTGAGCGCAGCGCTCCTGATCGTGGTTGCGGCGTTCACGCTCCTGAACGCCTGGTCGGTCGTCGGCGACCTGGGAGTGCTCAAGGCAGCCGACTTCCTCCTGTAGGGCTCCAGCAGTTGGTATCATCTCCTCAGTGGTTCACGCGCCCCCATGCCCGGGTGGCGGAATGGCAGACGCGGAGGTCTCAAAAACCTCTGTCCGAAAGGGCGTGTGGGTTCGACTCCCACCCCGGGCACCAGTGGCGCGACCGAACGACGCGAGGAGAGTCCGCATGAGCGACGACCTGCGCACCTTCATCGAGGGCCTGCCCAAGGCCGAACTGCACCTCCACCTCGAGGGCACGCTCGAACCGGAGCTGATGTTCGAGCTGGCCGAGCGCAACAGCATCACGCTCCCCTACAAGGATGTGCGCAGCGCTCGCGCGGCATACGATTTCGAGAACCTGCAGTCGTTCCTCGATCTCTACTATGCGGGGTGCTCGGCCCTGGTGACCGAGCAGGACTTCTACGACCTTACGTGGGCCTATCTCGTGCGCGCCGCACAGGAGAACATCAGGCACGTCGAACCATTCTTCGATCCGCAGACCCACACGGAACGCGGCGTACACTTCGGCACCCTTGTCACGGGCATACTGCGAGCTCTGGAGGACGGCCAGGAGCACTTTGGGATCACGTACCGGCTCATCATGTCGTTCCTCCGGGACATGCCGCCGCAGAAGGCGGCACAGACGCTCGAACACGCCAGGCGATACGGCAAACGCATCGTCGGCATCGGGCTCGATTCGGCCGAGCTCGGCCACCCGCCGGAGGACTTCGAGGAGGTCTTCGCTGCCGCGCGCAAAGAGGGGTACCGTGTCGTCGCCCATGCCGGGGAGGAGGGGCCGCCCAGTTACATCACCGGCGCCCTCGACGTTCTGGGCGCCGAGCGGATCGATCACGGCATTCGGTGCCTGGAGGACGAGCTGCTCACCGCGCGGCTCGCGATGGATCGCGTGCCGTTGACGGTCTGCCCGCTGTCGAACGTCCGGCTCAAGGTGGTCCCGGACATGGCGAGCCACCCGCTGCGCGCCATGATGGATGCGGGACTGCTGGTCACGATCAACTCCGATGACCCGGCGTACTTCGGCGGATATCTGGTGGAGAACTACGTCGCTGCCGCTCAGGCGCTGGAGCTGTCACGGACGGAGCTCACCGGCCTCGCGTCCGCGTCGTTCCAGGCATCGTTCCTCGATGAAGGCGCTCGTCAGGACCGGATCGCCGAAGTGGAGGCGTACGGCGCCGCACACGGCGCACCGTAGTCGGCCGCGGCACGGGACCGGGAGACCGCGACCTCGGACACGTCCCCACTCGATGCGAACATGTGTTCGCTTTTGTGGTCGAATGGTGCTAGCATCGAGGGACGACGTTCCCCGGCAACGGAGCACCGATGAGCACTCCCGCGCGACCCGCATCGACCATCGCCCCCGGATCCCTCCTCCGCACCCTGAACGACGAGCAACGGGCGGCGGTCACGCACGACGATGGGCCACTGCTCATCGTCGCTGGCGCGGGCACCGGCAAGACCACGACGCTCGCCCACCGCGTGGCATACCTGATCGCCGGCGGAACGCCCGCTGGACGCATCCTGCTGCTCACCTTCACGCGCCGGGCCGCCGACGAGATGCTGCGGCGGACCGACGACATCCTTCGGCGTGCCGCGCGAGATGACGACGCGTCGACCGACCACCGTGCCGGAGCCAAGGTCTGGGGCGGCACGTTCCACGCCGTCGCGGCGCGACTGCTCCGGATCCATGGCGAGTCGATCGGTCTTCCACCTGGGTTCACGATCCTCGACCGCGGCGACTCCGAGGACCTCATGCATGCCGTGCGCACCGGCCTCGACCTGGGCTCCGGGGCACGGCGCTTCCCCCAGAAGGGCACATGCCTGGACATCTACTCACGCTGCGTCAACGCGGCCGAGTCGCTGGACCACGTGCTCGAGACACGCTTCCCCTGGTGCAAGGATGCCGCCGAGGGACTCACGCGGCTCTTCTCGGCATATGTGGACCGCAAGGAGCAGGCGCACGTGCTCGACTACGACGATCTGCTGCTGTTCTGGCGTGGCATGCTCGCTGACGAGGCGCTGGGGGCCGTCATCCGTGAACGGTTCGACGCCGTGCTGGTGGATGAGTATCAGGACACGAACGCGCTCCAGGCGGACATCGTCGAGCTCCTGCGCCCGGACGGCCGCGGGCTCACCGTCGTCGGCGACGACGCGCAGGCGATCTACGGCTTCCGGGCCGCCACCGTGCGCAACATCCTCGACCTGCCCGAACGCGTGCCGGGTGTACGTGTATGCACGCTCGAGCGCAACTACCGCAGCACCGCCCCGATCCTCGCGGCCACCAACGCGATCGTCGCCGAGGCCCCCGAGCGCTACGACAAGGCGCTGTGGACCGAACGTGAGGGCGGCGCGCGTCCGGCCCTCGTGACGTGCCGCGACGAGGCCGAGCAGACGGCGTATCTCGTCGAGCGGATCCTCGGCCACCGCGAAGAAGGCGTCGACCTCAAGCAGCAGGCGGTGCTGTTCCGCGCCACGCATCACTCGCTCGATCTCGAGGTGGAGCTTCAGCGCCGCGACATCCCCTTCGTGAAGTACGGTGGCCTCAAGTTCGTGGAGATGGCCCATGTGAAGGATCTCGTGGCGTTCATCCGCGTGGCTGAGAACCCCCGGGACACCGTCGCGGCACTGCGGATCCTCGGGCTGCTGCCCGGCATCGGTCCGCGCACAGCGGCCGCACTCGCCGGGGAACTCGCGGCAGCCGGCGGGGACTGTGAGGCATGGGTCGGTCGCACGGTCCCGGAGGCGACATCGGCGATGTGGCCCGGCTTCGTGTCGTTGATGCGCACACTCGCGAGTGCGCCGACCGCGGATGTCGCGGCACAGCTGCACGCCGCACGGACGTTCTACGCCCCGCTGTGCGCCGAGCGCTACGACGCCTCCCCGGCGCGGCTGGCCGACCTCGAGCAGCTCGAGATGCTCGGCTCGCGCTTCTCCGATCGCTCCCGCTTCCTCACCGATCTCACGCTCGACGCCCCGCAGTGGACCGGGGACTTCGCCGGCCCGCCACTCCTCGATGAGGACTACCTCGTGCTGTCCACCATGCACTCCGCGAAGGGGCTGGAGTTCGGTGTCGTCTATGTGATCCATGCGGCCGACGGCAACATCCCCTCGGACATGGCCACTGGTTCCCCGGCGGAGATCGAGGAGGAGCGTCGGCTGTTCTACGTCGCGTGCACCCGGGCACGCGACGCGCTCTACGTCACGCACCCGCTGCGATACTACCACGCCGGACGAGGCAGGTCGGACTCTTACGGATACGCGCAGCGCACCCGTTTCATCCCCGACCGGTTGCGTCCGCTGTTCGCCGAAAGCCAGGCCGGAGGCGATGCGGGAGCTGCCGACGAGACCGCGCCGGTGGTGCGAGCCACCACGTCGAGCATTCGCGCGAACGTCCGCGCGATGTGGGAGTGAGCACACGCCGTGGCGCGAGCGACCGGGGTCGAGGCATCAGCGATATGCCAGAAACTGCCCCTACCTGAGGACACCTCGATGTGGCACCATCGTGGTTCGTGGGAACGCATCCAGGGGGAGTGTATGTCGACCGCAGTACAGGTGACGGGGCTCACCAGACAGTACGTCATGGGCGGAGAGCCTCTTGAGGTCCTGCGCGGAGTCGATCTCTCGATCACGTACGGTGAGATCGTCTGTGTCATGGGCCCGTCAGGCTCGGGCAAGTCGACGCTGCTCAACATAGTCGGCGGCCTCGATCGCCCCACGTCCGGGAGCGTGCTCGTCGCGGGTTCCGACCTGGCGGCCATGGATGACGAGCAGCTTGCCGTCTATCGGCGTCGGCAGGTGGGTTTCGTCTTCCAGTCGTTCAACCTGATCGGCACGATGACGGCCCGCCGCAACGTGGAACTGCCGCTGCTCTTCTCCGGAGAACCCGAGGAGCAGCGCACGGCGCGCGCTGCGGCCGCCCTGGAAGCGGTCGGCCTGGGACACCGCATCGACCACCGGCCCACGGAACTCTCCGGCGGTGAGCAACAGCGGGTGGCCATCGCACGGGCCTCGGTGAACGAGCCCGCGATCATGCTCGCCGACGAACCCACAGGCAATCTGGACACCCATACCGGGCAGGAGATCCTGTCGCTCATCAAGGCCATGAACGCCGAGGGGCGGACGTTCCTGATCACCACTCACGACCGTGCCGTGGCCAGGGCGGTCGCACATCGTATCGTCACCATCGTCGACGGCGCCATCGCGCGCATCGAGCAAGGAGGCTCCCTGTGAAGCACGTGCGCATCACCCGGCTTGTGACCACGGCCGCTCTCGCGGCCGCGCTCGTCGTCCCCTCGGGAGCGTTCGCCGACGTGGCCACCGAGACGCCACTGGCGGACCTCGCACTGCCGACGGCAGGGTCGCCACTCCCGGTCGATCCGATCGCCCCGGCGACTCCGGCGCCCGTGATCGTCGTGACCTCCTACACCACGTCGTCTGACCGCATCATCCCGGGTTCGGCCTTCGACCTCACACTCATCGTCTACAACGCCACCGCCCGCCGCGCCGATAACGTGGTCGTGGTCCTTGGCGCCACCGGCGGCGGTGGCGACGCGGCGGCGGCCGCCGGGCTCTCCGGCGGACTCACGGTGCTCGAGTCCGGCAATGCCAAGTACATCGGCAGCCTCAAGGGGCAGCGCGAGGACACGGTCACGTTCCGCGTGATCGCGGGTCCGGGCACGACTCCGGGGACGGTCAACGTGCCCGTCACCGTGAGCTTCGAGCATGCCGGCGCCCGCCAAGAGGTCGCCTACACCATCGGCCTGCTCATCGAGCGTGAGGCCGCGATCAGCCTCGTCTCAGCCGAGGTGCCGGAGACCGCGATCGTGGGTGAGCCGCTCGCGGTGAGCTTCGAGGTCGCCAACGCCGGCGCGTTCGCGCTGAGCGGCGCCAGCCTCAGCGTGGAGGCCAGCGGCGCGGTGGTCACCGAGGGCTCGATCTTCCTCGGCTCCATCGATGCGGCGACCACCGAGATCATCGACGCCACCGTGACACCCGAGTCGCCGGGTACGCTCGAGATCGCCGTCGTCCTCGCCTACCGCGATGACTTCGGCCGCGAGCAGAGCTTCCGCGCCACACGCACCGTGACGGTCGAGGACCAGCCCGAGGCCGGTCCTGACGAAGCGCCTGCCGAGGAAGGCGCGGGCGAGGACGAAGGCAACTGGTTCGTGCGGTTCTTCAAGGCCCTCTTCGGTCTGGGCGAGTAAGCATGCGCTTCCGCGACCTCGCATTCCTGGTCGTCTCGAACCTTCGGCGCATGAAGCTGCGTCTCGCCCTCACGTCGCTCGGCGTCGTCATCGGCACATCGGCGATCGTCCTCATGGTGTCTCTGGGTATCGGCTTGCAGGCGAACCTCACCGCATCGCTCGGCGACCTCGGGGCAGCTACGCACATCACCGTGCTGCCCGGCGGCATGGAGACGGGTATGCCCGACGAGGGGCAGCTCACCGACGCCGCGCTCCAGCGCTTCGAGACCATCGAGCACGTCGAAGCGGTGATGCCGATGACCTACGTGATGAGCGCTCAGGGGGCCCGGTACAAGCGATACGAGTCGTACCTGAACATCATGGGCGTGCCTATGGATGCGTTCGAGGCGTTCGGCTACGAGCTCGAGTCGGGCCGCCTCCCTCGCACCGACAGCGAGGTGCTCCTCGGCGCCGCCGTCCCCACGTCCTTCGCCTCGGGAGGCCCGGACATGCAAGCCGGTCCCTCCGGTCGGCTCAAGCTCGACCTGCTCGGGAAGCGGATCGACCTCACGCTCATGATGTGGCCGAGCGAGGAGGAGATGCAAAAGGATCCGATGGCACAGGGCACGGAGCGGAAGCAGCGCCTCACCGTGGTAGGGATCCTCGCGCCGACCGACATGCAGACCGACCAGACAGCGTACGTCACGCTCGACGCCGCACGTGCCATGAACGGCACGACACGGCGCACCACGGCTTACGAGAACGTCATCGTGAAAGCGGACTCGACGCGCAACGTGACAGCGATCGAGGACGAGCTCTCCGGTCTCGGCTTCTTCACGTTCTCGTCGCAGTCGATGCTCAAAGAGCTGAACACCGTGTTCCTCATCATCCAGGGTGTGCTCGGCGCACTCGGAGCGATAGCGATGCTGGTAGCGGCGCTCGGCATCGCCAACACGATGACGATGTCGATCTACGAGCGGACCCGGGAGATCGGGATCATGAAGGCGGTGGGGGCCTCGAACCGGCAGATCAAGCGTGTGTTCCTGGGTGAGGCCGCCATCATCGGCGTGCTGGGCGGCATCGGAGGCCTGACGTTCTCGTGGGCCGGCGCCGCACTCGCGAACCTGTTCGTCCAGAGCCTGATCGCGTCGCAGGCGGGCTCCTCCGGCGGCGTGATGCCGGAGACCTCGGCGTTCTTCCAGATCCCGGTGTGGCTCGCCCTGTTCGCCATCGTGTTCGCGAGCGGCATCGGCCTGCTCGCTGGTGTGCTCCCGGCGGTGCGTGCCGCCAATCTTGACCCGCTCACGGCCCTTCGACACGAGTGATGGAGAAGACAATGCGCCCCATGTTGACGATGCTCGCCGGACTCTTCCGCCCCGCACGGGCGCTCGATGCGGTCGGCGCCGCTGTGAGGTGGGTGTGGATACCGCTGGCTGTGCTGCTGGTGGTGTCCACCCTCATCAAGACCGGTGTTGCCGCACCGCTCCAGGCGGGAGCGATCCAGGAGCAGGCCGACGCGGTGATCGCGAAGGAGCTCGCCTCGATGCCGGAGGAGGAGCGCCGCGCCTACGAGGAGAGCATGGCGGAGATGGAGGCGAGCGGCGACGTGCTGGTGGACGCCGGCGATGGCGGCGCTATGGCGATCGTCTCCACCGCCGCGATGATCTTCGGCGCGGTGGGCGCAGTGGCCGCGCTTCTCTACATCGCAGGGTTCTTCTTCATCACCGCCAAGACGCAAGCGAATCCGGTGGGCTTCACCGCGCTTCTCACCGTCGCGTCCCTCTCCCTGCTCCCCCATGCGATCCGGAACGTGGTGCAGGCCATCTACATGGGCGGCAGCGGCGTCTGGATCGAACACGCGGGACTCGGCGCGCTCGTGGCGCCAGCCGACTACACGCAGGCGCCTGGCGTCGCCTACGCCATCCTCTCGCAGATCGACATCTGGACGGTGTGGGGGCTCGCGCTGCTCTTCGGCGCGCTGCTGTCGAAGTCGGTCGGGTTCGACAAGAAGCGGGCCACCTCGGCGATGCTCGTGTTCGTCGCCGTGACCGGCGTGGCGCAGGCCCTGCCGACGCTCGTGCAGGGTGCGCTCATGGGGGCGATGTAGCCGAGGGCTACCGGCCCAGCAGGTCGAGTATGGTCGCGCTCGCCTCGAGCACGCTCACGTGCATGAACGCCTCCTCGAGCGAGCCGCCCTTCGCGAACGGCCCGTGCGTGCGCAGCACGGCAACAGGCACGGTGCGGAGCGCCTCGGCCAGCACCGCTCCGGCCTCGGCGGACGCGATGGTGCTCGCCGAGCTCACGACCGGCACCTCGCCCAGCACGTAGAGACCCTCGGAATCGGCGGGGACGATCACGTCGCTCCCGAAGCTCCTGGCTATGGTGTGCAACGGATGCGCATGGACGATCGCGCGGGCGTCGGTGACGTCGTAGATGGCGCGATGCACCACGATCTCACGGCTGCACCGTTCATCGGCGCCGCATGGCGCCATGTCGGTCTCCACCAGGTCGTCATCGTCCAGCCGCCCAAGCATCGACCCGCGGCGGGTGATGACGATGCGATCGCCATCGCGGACGCTCATGTTGCCGCCATGACTCGAGGTGAGCCCTGACACGAAGATGTCACGGCCGATCTCGCGGAAGACGCGGATGAGCTCGCGGTCGATCATCCCGTCACTCCCCATCGCAGCGCTCGGACAACATACCCTGGTACTCAAGCGCACGCGCGAGCTTATAGAAGTCGCTGTCACGGTCGATGAACCGTACCCGCGTCTTCATGGTCTCCGGGTCGATCAGCATCCCGAACGGTACGTACCGAAGCGACAGTTGGTCTTCCACGCTCACCATCACGCCGCTGAGATCCTTCTCCACCAGCGCCCGGTACGCACCCACGCCGAGCTGTGTGCCGAGCAGCACGTCGAACGCGCTCGGCTCGGCGCATCGCACCTCGTAGCCGATCTGCTTGCTGCGCACCTTGATTCGCCGGCCGGTCCGGGCCTCGTACGCATTCGCCATGCCGTCAGCCAGCATCTTGCCCACCTGTGCCTCACCAAGCCGCAGATTGCCGTGCCCGTCTTCCACCTGCGGGCGCTGCTGGTCCGGCAGCCTGTCCGCGAGACCCTCGGCGATGCAGATGATGCCGTAGTGACGGCCGTCGGCTTCGCGCTTGAGCATCAGGTCCACCATGCGCTCCGCCTCGACGCGCACATCGAACTCGCCCTCGTAGTCTTCCACCGAGAGCATACGGGTCGCTTCGCCGGCGATGCCCGCCGCATACGTGAGCCAGCCGGCCTTGCGGCCCATGAGCTCGAGCACGTACCACACCTGCGTGGAGCGGGCATCCGCGCCCAGGTTGCGGATCTCGCTCGCTGCGAAATGCGCCGCCGAGAAGAACCCGAAGGTCCAGTCGATGCCGAAGTAGTCGTTGTCGATGGTCTTCGGCAGATGCACGATCTTGATCGGACGGAGCCCGGGAACGTACTCCTGCAGTTCGAGCAGGTAGTTGGCGGTCTTGAGCGTGTCGTCACCGCCGATGGAGACCAGCGCATCGATCTCGTACGCCTCGAACGCCGCGTACGACGCCCGCAGACGCGCGTTACATGCCTCATCGCAGAGGTCGGCGACACGCTTCACCGGCTTGCCCGGATTGGCACGAGAGGTGCGCAGGATGATGTCCTTGCGATTGCGGATCGCCGAGACGTCATCGCGCGTCAGTCGGATGAAGTTGCGCCCCTCCACCAGGGGGTTCTCGGGGGAGTAGTTCTCCAGTCCCTCGTACCCGTCGTAGAACCCGATGACCTCGATGCCGCTGTTCAGGAACGAGAGTGCCGCAGCCGATATGACCGCGTTCGCTGCCGGAGCAGGCCCCCCGCTGAACAGCATGCCGACGCGCCTGATCCCGTTCCCCTCGCTCACACGATCACATCCCCATCCCGATAGCCATGCGGCCGGCGTCCGATCGATCAGCCGACCTCGTTGTGCGCACCGATCGCGCGCAGGCGCAGGTAGCGCCGCTCGACGATCCCCTCGCGATCCTCCCGGGCAAGTGAGTCCAGCGCCGTCGCGATACGCAACCCTACCTCGGCGACCACTGTATCAGGTGCGCGATGCGCGCCGCCGAGCGGCTCGGGTATGACCTCGTCGATGATGCCCATTGCGAGGAGATCCTGGGCGGTCAGCGACAGTGCAGCGGCGGATTCAGAGGCGCGCGCTGCGTCCTTATGGAGGATGACCGCACACATCTCAGGACTGATGACCGAGTAGTATGCGTGTTCGAGCATCATCAGCCGGTCACCGAACCCGATGGCAAGCGCCCCACCGCTCCCGCCCTCGCCGATGCCGACAACGACCACCGGGACCGGGAGTGAGGCGAGCGTCTCCAGACACCGTGCGATCGCCCACGCCTGCCCGCGTTCTTCGTCCTCCAGACCCGGAGCCGCACCCGCGGTGTCGAGGAACGTGACCACTGGCAGCCCGAACTTGCCCGCGATCCTCATCGCACGCTCCGCCTTGCGGAACCCCTCGGGGTGGGGACTGCCGAAGTTGCGGGCGATGTTCTCCTTGGTTGTGTGCCCCTTGTTGTGCCCGATCACCATCACCCGGCGATCGTCGAGTGTGGCGAGCGCCGTGAACATCGATTGATCGTCGGCGTAGGCGCGGTCTCCACGCAGCTCCACCACATCATCAAAGAGGCCCTGCACGTAGTCTTCCGTCTTGGGGCGCTCCGGGTGGCGGCTGATCTGCACCTTCTCCCAGGGATTCAGCGCTGAGTAGAGCGTGAACCGCAGTCGATCCACCTCGCGCTCGAGATCGACAACCTCGGCGGCCAATTCCGGTGTGGAGGCGATGTCGAGCGTCTTGAGCGCGGCAAGCTTGTCCTCGAGTTCGACCAGCGGACGCTCGAATTCCATGACGAAGCGGGCCATCAGGCATCACCCGCGTCTGAACGCGATGTCTCGGCCGGGCTTGATTCACCGGCTGCTTCGGACGTGCTGTCGGGCATGAGGTAGTCGAGCACGGTCGAAACCCGCTCCCGAAGCTCGATGCGGGACACCACAGCGTCGATCATGCCGTGCTCCACAAGCGATGCCGCAGACTGGAAGCCCTTGGGAAGCGAGCGACGGATCGTCTGCTCCACCAGACGCGGACCAGCGAATCCGATCATGGCGCCCGGCTCGGCGAAGATGACGTCGGCCAGCACAGCGAAACTCGCGGTCACGCCGCCGTACGTGGGGTTCACCAGCACCGATACGTACGGAAGACCGGCATCGGCCAGACGTCCGGCTGCCGCCGCGGTCTTGGCCATCTGCATGAGGGATAGCATGCCCTCCTGCATGCGTGCACCGCCCGACGCTACCAGCATCACGACACCGCGGCGCTCTTCGCGTGCCAGATCGAACGCCCTCGCGATGCGCTCACCCACGACCGACCCCATCGAGGCGCCAACGAACCTGAAGTCCAGGGCACCCACCACAACGGGATGCCCTCCGATCGTAGAACGTCCGGTGAGCGCTGCATCCGTCATCCCGGTGGTCTCGCGCGCTCGCGTAAGAGACGAGGCGTACGACTTGCCCGCCGAGAAGCACAGTGGGTCCCCCGGGACCAGCGATGCGTCGACCTCTTGGAATGTGCCACCGTCGACGAGTGCATCGATGCGGTCGCGAGCGATGAGCTCGAAGTGGTGTCCGCAGTGCGGGCACACCGAGAGGCAACGCGCTACGTCGCCCTGGTACAGCGTGCCCCTGCACTGAGGGCAGGAGCGCCACACACCGTCCGGCACGCCGTCGGATACTGCCTCGGTGCAGCCCTGCTCACCGGAGACGGTGTAACGGCGGCCCTCGCGCTGCTTGAACCAGTCATTGATCGGCATGCTGCTCCGCGGTACTCGGTGACGGTCAGGTGGTAATGATAGCGCGGCACCGCCTTCGCAGGCGATGCCGCGCCGGTCTTCCATGTGACCTTTGCGCTAGACGGCGAACTCCTTCTCACCAGTGAAGACTGCAAGCGCATCCTCGGCGCTCCAGTCGCCGAGCGTGATGGCGCTGATCGCCTTGGTGAGACGGACCGCCTCGTCGAGCGAACGTTGGTGGATGTTGCGTCCGGTCGCGTTGCCTGTGGCGCCACCCACGTGGATCTGCTCCCAGAGCTGGGTGAGGAAGGTGTGCGCGTCAACCGTCGAGCCACCGGCGCAGACCAGGCCCGTGCGGCCCGCGGCGGCTGCGGCCTCCTTGAGCTTCTCGGCGGAGGTGGCGTTCTCGTCGCCCTTCGGCGGATTGACCTTCACGAAGTCGGCGCCAAGGCTGACGGCGGTGCCAGCGGCACCTGCGATCAGGTGCGCATCTTTCTCGTCGAGGACCGCGCGGCCGCGGGGGTAGATCCACAGCACCACGAGCAGACCCACCGAGTGCGCGTCGGCGATGAGCTGCCCGGCCTCCTGCATCATGTTCGCTTCGTACTCACTGCCCAGGTAGATCGTGTAGCCCACTCCCACGGCGTTGACCCCGTTGTCACGCAGGTCGAGCACGGTTTGGATGTCGTAGAGCTGCGGGGAGTACGGATCGTCCTGGTGCTTGGCAGGGTCCTTGGCCGACGTCTTCACCAGGTGCGTCTTGGAGTTCATCTTGACGAGGTAGTTGATGTCCGGATAGTCGGCAGCGTACTGGGCGATCAGACCGCGCTGTCCGGCAAGCACACCGCAGATGCCCTGGCTTCCGATGCGGAACAGGTGCTCGGGCTCGGCGTCCGCCGGATCGATGCCCTCGCCGTAGAAGTCGTCGTTGAGGTGCTCCACCTTCTGATCGCACGCGAACAGCATGAGCCGCCCGGTGCCCCTCGTTGCCGCCAGGAAGTTGTCGATGTACGTCTCCCGCGCCTCAGCGGGGACGTCGACGGGTACGCGGACTTGATCACGGGTGATGCTCGGCATTAGACCCTCCTCGTAGTTCGACTGCTGCGTGAAAAGAGCGTGCTGCAACGCTACACGCCATGGAAAACGACCCGCACATAGGTTATGCCACCAACGCGCTCGACGCTATCACCCGCGCGGCCACTCCATACGGACATGCGGGACTCCGGTGCGGCCTGACGGGAACACGCCACTCACGGTGCGCCACCCCAGCCTGGTGTAGAACTCCTCCGCGGTGCAGCGGGCATTCAGCCACACGAGCGAGAGCCCTCGCCGCCGCGCCTCTCGCTCCACCTCGAGCATGAGGTCGCGCCCAACGCCCCGCCCACGGACCTCCTCGAGCACGCTCACCTGCCGTACGTGACCCGTCTCTGTGTCATCGAGCACGAGGCATGCATACCCCACGACGCTACCATCAGAGAGTGCCACCAGGTGACATCGGTCAGCACCCTCATCGTCCCACCGGTCGTCACGTGGAATGCCGAAGGGGGCGAAGAGAGCCTCGTGCCGGACTGTATGGACCTCGGCCATGCGTGTGTCGGTAGCCTCGATCCACTGGAACGTGATGTCGCCCATCTCAGCCCCGGTACGCATTCGTGATCGGCATACGGCGGTCGCGTCCGAACGCCTTTCCCGTGACGCGCGTGCCCGGTGCCGCCTGACGCCGCTTGTACTCCGCTGCGTCCACCATCCGCACCACCCGCTCGACGGTGGCAGCATCGTGCCCCTCGGCCAGCAGGTCTGCCACGCTGCGGTCACGCTCGATGTAGCCGAGCAGGATCGAATCGAGCACATCGTAGGGCGGCAGGGTGTCCTGATCGGTCTGATCGGGACGCAGTTCCGCCGAGGGTGGCTTGTCGATAGTGGCTTGCGGGATGACCGCAGCGACACTGTTTCGCCAGCGTGCAAGCTCGTAGACGTTGGTCTTGAACACGTCCTTGACCGGCGCATAGCCGCCGACCATGTCACCGTACAGCGTGGAGTAGCCGACCGCGAGTTCGCTCTTGTTCCCGGTCGCGAGCACGAGCCATCCGTTGGCGTTGGAGAGTGCCATGAGCAGCGTGCCACGCACGCGAGCCTGCAGGTTCTCCTCCGTGAGCGTCCGGGTCAGATCACCCACCGCGGGCTCGAGCGTCTCGAGCAACGCGTTGAGCGGACCGGCGATGGGCACGACGTGTGTATCGATCCCCAGCGCCGCCGCGAGTTCACGAGCGTCGTCGACGCTTCCGGTGCTGGAATAGGGTCCCGGCATGAGCACGCCGTGCACATGCCCGGCGCCGAGTGCATCGGCGGCCACCACCGCCACAAGCGCGGAATCGATGCCACCGGACAGGCCGAGCACCACATCGGTGAAGCCGTTCTTGCGACAGTAGTCGCCAAGACCGAGGGTGAGAGCGAGGTAGAGCTCCTCGGGGCCCTCGGGAGAGTGCGCGACCGCACCGTCGGCGGGAGCCCCGGTCGCACGGTCCTCCACCTCGGCAAACACGATAGCCTCCGCGAAGGCGCCGGCACGAGACGCGAGCGACCCGTCCGGGGCGAACACCATCGACCGGCCATCGAAGACGAGCTCGTCCTGCCCGCCCACGAGGTTGCAGTACGCCACCCACACGCCGTTGCCGAGGGCGCGCTCACGCAGCATCGCTTCTCGCTCCCCGCCTTTTCCGCGATGAAACGGTGATGCCGAGAGGTTGAGAATGACGCGGGCGCCCGACGCGGCCAGGCGTTCGACGGTAGCCGGATGCCAGATATCCTCGCATATCGTGAGCGCACAAGGCGTGCCACTGACCTCTACGATCACGTCAGTATCTCCGGGCTCGAAGTACCGCTCCTCATCGAACACGCCGTAGTTCGGGAGCAACCGTTTCCGGTACACGGTTGAGACCGCGCCGCCCTCCACGTATGCAGCGGCGTTGTGCGGCCCAGCGGCACCACGCTCGACAAAACCGACCACGGCGGGCCGAGCAGCACGCGCGGCGAATCGTTGCACGGCATCTTCCGCCCGCTCGATGAAACCGGCGCGGGCCAACAGGTCCTCTGGCGGGTAGCCGGTGATCGCCAGCTCGGGGAGCACGACCACATCGGCATCGTGCGCGGACGCGACGGCATCGAGACACCGTTCGAGGTTGCCCTCGATGTCCCCCACCGTCACATCGATTTGAGCCAGCGCGATTCGCATGGCTGGAGTCTACACCACCAGACCGACCGCCCGTCGGCTCTCCCGGTCATCCGTCAGCACAGCACCGCATAACGCACCCTCGGCCGCCCGGCGCTGTACACTTGAGACGAACGCTCACGAGAGGAGTGGTCATGCGCACTCTTATACGCATCACGATCGTTGCGCTTGTGCTCGCCCTTGTCGCGTCGCTGACCGGTTGTGCGACCGGTGGCGGCAGCGCCGAGTTGGAGGCAGACGAGAGCCCGGTACCCGACGGCATGCCGGTGATGTACGAGTTCTTCACCACCAGTTGACCCAGCTGCACCAAGATGGCGCCCATCGTGAATGGGCTCAAGCCGGAGTACGAAGGAACGGTCGCGATCCGGATGTACAATGCCGAGACCGCAGCGGGTAACGCGCTCGCCCAGGAGTACGGCGTGCAGTTCGTGCCGACGTTCGTGTTCATCGGGAGTGACGGCGAAGTGGTGAACACCATCATCGGTGAGACCTCTGAGAACGGACTCAAAGCGGAACTCGACAAGCTCGAGTAGCGGTCGCCGAGCGGGGTACGGGGGGCGTTCGTGGAAACACCGAACGGCATCGAGTTCTCTATCGGGGCGAAGGCGTATCTGTGCGCCGGGCGCGTGCTCCCTGCCGTCGGAATCATGTTCGGCTACCCGACACCCCAGGGCACGAAGGCCGACCAACGCGTCCTGGCGAAGTGCGTGGTCGGACTCACGCTCGACTGGCTGCATGCGAACAACTACATCCAGGTCTGGCAGGATGTCGCCAGGATCGGCCTGAACAAGCCGGATGTGCTGATGGTCCGGGCGCTGTACTCCGGCGCACCCGGGCTCTCGGGTCGCTTCCTTGAGAAGACGCAGTGGGTGGATACGAGCCTCATCGACATCACCGCACGGCTGCTTCCCGTCGCGCAAGCCCCGTTCGTCGACTTCCTCGACGACGTGTCGCGCGAGTTCGCCGACGCGGGCATCCTCACCCGGGGTGGATACGCGGCGCATGGCAACGTGTGGAACGCAGAATGGCTCGACTACCTGCAGGAGGGGTGGCTCCCGGAGGTGTGGGACGCATGGCAGCGAGTGCAAGCGCGTCCCGACTGGCCGATCATCGACAAGAATGTCCGCTTTGCCGTCGCACTACGCCAGTACACCGAGCGCGACGATGACTGAACCGCTCTATCTGCGCGAGCCGCCTGCGATCCACCCCGCTATCATCGGTTGTCTCGAACGTCGTGGCCAGGTAACACAAGCCGAGGTCATCGGCAGCATGCTGCTTCTCGTAGCCAACGGCGCGCTGGAGCAGCGAATGAGCACGCGCCGCATCACCACCCTCGCCCGAGCGCACGACGTGACCGTCACCGAGCTCGTACCTGTTGCCGATCGGTGGGATCGTCTCGACATCATCGACCAGGAACTCGTATGGTTCCTGTTCGGGATGAAGGGCGGGGCCGGCGCACTCGCGCTCGTCGATCTTCAGGCAGCGGCGCGAAGTCGTCCGAGGGCCTTCCGGCAAGGACTGCAGAACTGGCAGGCACGCGTGCTTGAGCGGGCCGGGCAGCTCGGACTCTGGAGCGACGGCCGACCCACCGATGCGGGCGATGCCACGCGCAGGGACACCGCGGCATTCCGCCGGTACCTGCACGACTTCGGAACCCTTGACGACGAACCGCCTCTGGCGGTCGAGCTCTGGGGGCCGTACCTCGCCTACGCCGTGGTGTTGGACCTCGGTGATCGCGTCGCCCGTGAGCTTGGCCTCGACGCGCCAAGCGTGGCCGCAGACCCGAACCTCGCCACCTGGAAGGCGTGGTTCGGGATCGAGTGAGCGGACAGCCTACCGGCTGCCATCACGTGACGCCATGCACGGCAGCGGCGAGCCCTGCAACGAACCGGCCAAGTTCCTGGACGTCGTGTTGGCGACGCACGATCGCGCTGCCCACGATCACCCCATCCGCCACAGCAGCCACCTGTGCGGCCTGCTCCGCAGTGCCGACGCCGAAGCCCACCGCAACAGGCAGATCGGTATGTGCCCGGATCCGCGCCACCTGCTCCGGCAGTCCGAGAGCGAGTGACTCGCGCTCGCCGGTCGTGCCAACCGTGCTGACACAGTAGATGAACGCTGAGGACGCCCCCGCCACCACCGACAGACGCTCATCGGTGGAGGTGGGCGCGGTGAGAAACACCGTCTCGAGCCCGTCCGAGACCTGGCGCCAGGGTGCCGCCGCCTCCGGCGGCATATCCGGGATGATGACCCCGGCAATCCCCGCGTCCAACATCCGCTCGGCAGTCTGCTTGAGTCCAAGCCGCATGACGGGGTTCATGTACGTCATAGCGACCACGGGCGGCGCCTCATCCACTCCGGGATCGCGAATGAACGCCTCGGCAACCTGCAGCGCATGAACGAGACCGAATCCGCCCTCCCCGGCCCTCGCGACAGCGGCAGCCTCGGCGATGACCGGCCCATCCGCCAGCGGATCTCCGTACGGTACGCCGAGCTCGATGACATCTGCTCCGGCGAGCGCGGCTGCGCGCAGCGCTTCGACCGAGGTGGCACGGTCGGGATAACCCGCCATCACATACGTGATGAGGGCGGGCCTTCCTTTGCCGAAGGCGGCCTTCAGGCGGGAATGCGGGGACGCCCCTCGTTGCTGACCCTCACTGCCCAAGACCGGCCTCCCGCACGATGTCCATGTCCTTGTCCCCGCGGCCCGAAACCGTCACGATCACCGTCGCATCAGGACCCAGATCGGCAGCGAGGCGTGGAAGGATCGCGAGCGCATGCGATGACTCTATCGCCGGTATGATGCCTTCCACCCTCGTGAGCAGGGCGAACGCCTCGAGCGCCTCGGCGTCGGTCACGGTCTCGTACCGCACGAGCCCTTCGTCTTTGAGGTAGCTGTGCTCGGGGCCGACACCGGGGTAATCGAGACCGGCCGATATGGAGTAGGCCTCGAGCGGGTTTCCCGCATCGTCCTGCAGCAGATAACTGTAGAAGCCGTGAAGGATCCCGGGCGACCCCTTTGTGAGCGCCGCACCGTGCCGATCGGTATCAAGACCCAGCCCTGCCGCCTCAGCGCCGATCAGCAGCGGACGCTCCTCGGCCGGGACGTCCCTCAGGAACGGGTAGAACGTCCCGATGGCGTTACTGCCGCCGCCGATGCACGCCACCACCGCGTCCACGCGTGGTATCCGCTTCTCCTCCATTTGGCCGAGGATCTCCGAACCGATGACGCTCTGGAAGTAGCGCACCATCTGCGGGTATGGATGTGGCCCGAGCGCCGAGCCGATCACGTAGAACGTGTCCTCCACGCGCTCGACCCAGTGCCTGAGCGCGGCGGTCACGGCATCTGCGAGAGTGCCCTGGCCGTCGGCCACCGGCACGACCTCAGCCCCGAGGAGCCGCATCTTGTAGACGTTCAACGCCTGGCGGCGGATGTCCTCCACTCCCATGAAGACAGCGCACTCCATGCCGAGCAATGCGGCGGTAGTGGCTGTCGCCACCCCGTGCTGACCGGCTCCCGTCTCCGCGATCACGCGGTTCTTGCCCATCCGCTTGGCCAGCAGACATTGGCCGATGGTGTTGTTGATCTTGTGTGCGCCCGTATGGTTCAGATCCTCACGCTTCAGGTAGACCGCACCAAGACCCACCGCCTGCGCCAGCCGATCGGCGCGGTAGAGCGGTGATGGACGGCCGACGTAGTCGCGCAGGAGTGAGACGAATTCCTCGAGAAACGCGATGTCCTCTACCGCTTCCGAATAGCTTGTCGCGAGTTCCTGCAAGGCCGGTATCACGGTTTCAGGAACGAACGTCCCCCCGTACGGGCCGTAGAACCCCTGGGCATCGGGTGTTGAATACGCCATCTCAGCAGAGGGCAGTAGCACGTCGGACATCAAGTGCCTCCAGTTCAGTCGAGATCTTCAAGAGTGTTCAACAGCGCGGTGTCGAGGACATCGTACGCTGCATCGTTCAGATGAGAGTCGCCAGAAGAGACAGCATAGCGGCTCTGGAGTGCTCCTTCATCGTCGATGAGAACGGTGTTCAAATCGAGCACGACCACGGTCTGTCCGGCGCCACGTCGTTCGGCCGCGAACTCCATGATCCGCCTGCCGAACTCCCGGTGTTCGTCCACCAGGGCAGGCGTGGTCTCGGCCTTCACCCTGGGAAGCGCGGTACCGAGTATGAGGCGAACGCCCGCGGAGTCCGCCGCATCGGCGACTCTGGCAACATCCTCCACATACGCTTCGAGTTCGCCGTCGTACTCGCCTCCGTTGAAGTCGACGAAGCAGAACTTGAACAGGACGGTCGAGCCCGCGGGAGCCGCGCCGATCGCATCTGCGGCACTGCGCGCGATCCCCGGAGGTCCCTCGACCTCACGGAACGTGATGGTGTACTCGCCGAGACTCGCTACATCCGACCCGCCACTCCCCCAGTGCTCCATCCAGCCGGTCATCACCGACCTGCCGAGCACGAGGATCTGACGTGAGACGCCACCGTCGTCACTGGCGCTCGAACCGGCTTCAGGGGGCGCGGTCTCCGCCGCCCCCGGCTCCGGCGTCGGACCTGCCTCCCCGCACGACGCCACTCCAGCCACCAGAAGCAGCGCTGTCAGTCCCACCAGCAGACGCTTCATTCCGCTCAAGCCTCCACATCTGCGGCACGTACAGCGTCGCAGAACGCCGCGACCTTCGTGCCGTCCTTGACGCCTGGCGACTGCTCCACGCCACTGCTCACGTCCACAGCGTACGGACGCAGTGTCCGCACCGCCGAGGCCACGTTGTGCGGCCCAAGACCCCCGGCCAGGAGCACGGGGATGTCTTGCGGCAGGATGCCGGCGACGCTGTCCCACTCGAACGCCATACCGGTGCCGCCCTGCTCCCCGGGCACGTAGGTGTCGAGCAGCAGCGCCGCAACGGCACCCCTGTACCGGTCCACATCCGCAACGGTGAATCCGGGCCCCACGCGCAGCGCCTTGATCACCGGCACCGGCGCGGCCTCGCACGTCTCGGGAGCCTCGTCGCCGTGGAACTGCACGGCAGTGAGGCCGAGCCGTGCCACCGCCTCCCATACATCGTCAGCCTGTGCGTTCACGAAGACACCGACGCGCGCCACCAACGGAGGTACATCGGCAAAGACCGCCGCCGCCTGCTCGAGCGTCACCTGGCGCTTCGATGGAGCCAGCACCACGCCGAGGGCATCTGCGCCTGCCGCGACCGCGGCAGCAGCGTCTTCAGCCCTGGTAAGGCCGCATATCTTGATCCTGGTGCGAGACACGTCTACTCCTCCAGCGTAGTGCCTGCCGCAAAGTCGAAGTCCTGCAGCTCACCGGCGTTGTACTTCTCATACGCCGCAAGATCGAAATGCCCGTGACCGGACAGGTTGAAGAGGATGATCTTGTCCTCGCCCGCCGCCTGGGCCGCCTTGGCCTCGTTGATGGCCGCAAGGATCGCGTGACTGCTCTCGGGCGCCGGGAGGATGCCCTCGGCCCGCGCGAACTGCACGGCAGCGTCGAAGCATGCGGTCTGATCCACGGCCACCGCTTCAACCTCGCCCTCGTGCACGAGCTGGCTCACCAGCGGGGAGTCGCCGTGATACCGCAGCCCGCCCGCGTGGATGCCCGCCGGCACGAAGTCGTGGCCGAGCGTGTACATCAGCATCTGCGGCGTCATGCCCGCTTCATCGCCGAGGTCGTAGCGATACTCCCCTGCCGTGAGCGTGGGACACGCCTTGGGTTCGACGGCCAGCAGGCGGGCGTTGCTCTTGCCCTCGAGTTTGCGGTGGTAGTACGGGAACGCGATACCGGCGAAGTTGCTGCCGCCACCAACGCAACCGATCACGACGTCCGGCTCTTCCTCAGCAAGCGCCATCTGCTCGATCGCCTCAAGGCCGATGATGGTCTGGTGCAGACACACGTGGTTGAGCACCGAGCCGAGGGAGTAGTGGGTGCCGGGATCCTTGACCGCCACCTCGCACGCCTCGGAGATCGCGATGCCGAGCGAGCCGGTCGAGTCAGGGTCCATCGCCAGAACGTGGCGACCAGCGTCGGTGAGGTTCGTCGGCGAGGCGTGCACCGTGCCGCCGTAGGTCTCCATCAGGATGCGGCGGTACGGCTTCTGCTCGTAGCTCACCTTCACCATGAAGACCTCGACGTCGATGCCGTAGAGCGCGCCGGCGATCGACAGCGCGGAACCCCATTGACCTGCGCCCGTCTCCGTAGACAGCTTCGTGATCCCCTCCCGCTTGTTGTAGTAGGCCTGCGGGATGGCCGTATTGGGCTTGTGGGATCCGGCCGGGCTCACACCCTCGTACTTGTAGAAGATCTTGACCCCCGCAGGCAGTCCGAGGTTGCGCTCGAGCTGCTTGGCGCGCAGAAGCGGCGATGGACGGTAGGTCTTGTACACGTCGATGACCGCGCCGGGGATATCGATCCAGCGATCCGGGGACATCTCTTGCTTGATGCACTCTTCGGGAAAGAGCATCGCAAGCCGCTCACCGATCTGATCCATCGTGAGCTCGGTGCCGTCGGGCGCGAACGCCTTGGGCGGCGCGAGCGGGTTCTTCAGATCGGGGATCACGTTGTACCAGGCTTCCGGGATCCTCGTCTCGTCCAACCCGAATCTCGTCTTGTCACTCATAGCCGTGCTCCCTTCCGTACGCCAGTCAGCTCTCTCACTGCTTCCTCTGGAATCGGGGCGCGCATCAGCGTCGTCCCCACAAGCACCCCATCAGCACCTGCTTCGGCAGCCTCCACCACGTCGGCACGGGTGTGGATGCCGCTTGCCGCTATGACGAAGCAATCGCAACAGGCAGCTTCAGCCACGATCTCGAGCTGGTGCTCCCTGTCCACCACAAGCGTGTGGAGGTCGCGCGCTTTGATGGCAAGCACGTCTGCGTCGAGCGTGACGGCCACGTCCAACTCATCCAGGTTCGCCACCTCCACGATGGGGCCGAGACCCAGGCTCCAGGCGTGCTCTACGAACTCGCGCGTGGACGCTCCCAGCACGCTCAGCATCAGCAGCACGGCATCCGCACCACTGGCGCGCGCCATGTACAGCTGGAGCGGGTCCACGACGATGTCCTTGCACAGCAGCGGCAACTCCACCGCATCGACCACATCGGACAGATCGCCGAACGAGCCGCCAAAGTACGCCGGCTCGGTCAGCACCGAGATGGCGGCGGCCCCGCCGGCGGCATACGCTCGCGCCTGTGCCGCCGCCGAACACTGCGGCGCGATCAGCCCTTCGCTCGGCGATGCTTTCTTGACCTCGGCCACCACGGCAACGTCGCTCCGTTCACGCAGGATCCTCAGATCTTCGCGCGGGCGTGGCTCGCGGCTGCATCGCAAGAGCGCCGAGCGTTCGTCGCTCGTGAGCATGCCGAACTCCGTCAGAACGCGCGCCCTGCGACGCGCGACCATCTGCTCGAGGAGACTCATGACGCCTCCTTCGCCAGACGCTGGGACGTGGTGACGAGCCGCTCCAGAACCTCGAGCGCCCGGCCGCCGTCTATGGATTCGCGCGCTCTCACTACGCCCTCGGCCAGGTCGTCGACAGCACCTGCGGCGAGCAGCGCCGCAGCGACGTTCATGAGCACGACGTCGCGCCTCGGGCCGTGGTCGCCCTCAAGCACCGAGCGCACGAGCAACGCGTTGGCGGCGGAGTCGCCACCTGCGACATCAGCAAGCGTGGAGCGCGCGATGCCAACCTGCTCGGGATCGATGGTGTACGTGCGCACCGTGCCCTCACTGCGATCGTACTCGGCCACCGTGGTCGGCCCGCTTGCCGAGACCTCGTCCATCCCCGGGTGACCGTTCACCACGAGCGTTCGCTCGGCGCCGAGACGACCCGCCACTTCGGCCATGACGGGAGCAAGCCGCGCGTCATAGACACCGAGAAGCTGGCGCTTCGCCCCAGCCGGGTTGGTGAGCGGCCCGAGGATGTTGAAGACGGTGCGGATGCCGATCTCGCGACGAGTGGGCCCCGCGTGACGCATGCTCGCATGCAGCGACTGCGCGAACAGGAAGCCCACGCCGCACTCGTCGATGCAGCGGGCCATGCCGGTCGCGTCGAGCGAGATATCCACGCCGAGCGCCTCGAGCACGTCGGCGCTTCCCGCCGAACTGCTCACCGCACGGTTACCGTGCTTCGCCACCGGAACGCCCGCCCCCGCCACCACGAACGCGGTGGTGGTGGAGACGTTGAACGTGTGCAGCCCGTCGCCCCCGGTCCCGCACGTGTCGATGTAGCGAGCCGCGACCGGCCGCACCGGTGTCGCGCGGTCGCGCATCGCGCGGGCGAAGCCCGTGATCTCGTCGGCGGTCTCGCCCTTCATGCGCATCGCCACGATGAGCCCCGAGATCTGCGACGGCGTCGCCTCGCCGTCCATGATGATGCCCATCACTCGCTCGGCCTCCGCCTCGTCGAGCGAGTCTCCGCCCGCGACACGGGCGATCGCGCCCGATACCGACGTGACTTCGGCGAGCCGTGCTGAGGAGCGCGCCGTGCCGCCCGCTGCGGCGATCGCCGCCGGAGCCTCGGAGGTCGAGCGGTCCAGCGGAACCTCGCCGCACACGTCGAGGAAGTTGGCGAGCAACTTGGTGCCCTCAGGAGTCAGCACGCTCTCGGGATGGAACTGGACGCCAAAGATGGGCAGTCCGGTGTGGCGCATTGCCTGCACGACGCCATCGGCTGTGCGTGCTTGCACGACGAGCGGTGACGCTATGCTCTCGGAGTCCACGCACAACGAGTGATACCGGGTCGCCGTGAATGGGCTGGGGATTCCCGAGAAGAGACCTGTGCCATCGTGGGCGATCTCGTCCGTCTTACCGTGTATGGGCCTGGGGGCCCGGCACACGCTTCCACCAAAGACCTCGCCGATCACCTGATGGCCGAGGCACACGCCAAGCACGGGCACGCCTGCATCTGCCGTCGCGCGAACCACGTCGGCGGAGATGCCTGCCTCGGCAGGGGTGCCCGGGCCGGGTGAGATCACAACGCCGGCCGGCTCCAGAGCGAGGGCCTCTGCGGCGGTCAGAGCGTCGTTCCGCTCCACGCGCACCTCCGCGCCCAGGGCCGCGAGCAGCTGCACGAGGTTGTAGGTGAAGCTGTCGTAGTTGTCGATCACCAGAATCATCGGGCGGCCCCCCGGTCTGCGGAACCGACAGTGCCGGAAGCCACGGCCTCTGCCTCCGCAACATGCATCCCGACAGCCAGCTCGAGCGCGTGGTGTAGGGCACGGGCCTTGTGCAGGCACTCCTCGTACTCGCGCTCGGGATCGCTATCCATCACGATCCCCGCTCCACTTTGGAGATACGCCCTTCCCCCGGCCAGCACGAACGTGCGGATCGTGATGCACATGTCCATGGCGCCATCCACGCCGAAATAGCCGACCGTACCCGCGTACGGGCCGCGTGCCGTCGGCTCGAGTTCGGCGACGATCTCCATCGCGCGGACCTTCGGAGCGCCCGAGACGGTGCCGGCAGGAAACGTGGCCCGCAACGCGTCAAAGGCATCCTTGCCCTCGGCGAGCGTGCCCGTCACATTGCTCACGATGTGCATGACGTGACTGTAGTACTCGACCTCCATGAGCTCGTCGACGGTGACCGTGCCAGGCTCGCTCACGTGTCCGAGATCGTTACGCCCGAGGTCTACGAGCATGACGTGTTCGGCGCGCTCCTTCTCGTCAGCAAGCAGATCGGCCCGCAGTCGGCCGTCCTCGGTGGCATCCGCGCCGCGCGGGCGCGTGCCCGCCAGCGGCCGCGTGAGTACCCGGTCGTCCTCCACCCGGACCAACGGCTCCGGGCTGGAGCCCACCAGCGTCACGTCGGTCGTGCGGATGTAGAACATGTACGGACTCGGATTCACCGCTCGGAGCACCCGGTACAGATCAAGACCGTCTCCGTGGTAGGGCGCCGAGAAGCGCTGCGACAGGACGGCCTGGAATATGTCGCCGGCGGCGATGTGCTCCTTGACCGCTTCGACCGAAGCGATGAACTCCTCGCGGCTCGTATGCGCTGTGAGCGGCACCGGGACTTGCGCACCCACGTCGCCGAGCTCAGCCCCTCGAGGACCGCGATCAATGCGCGCAAGACAGTCGTCGATCCTGCGAACCGCCGCATCATATGCGGGCCCTGCCGCCCCGCCAGGGCGAACCGGAGCGATGATCTGCATCACGCGGCGCGCGTGGTCGAACGCGACAACGATGTCGGCCATCATGAACGCCATGTCGGGCACATCCAGCTCATCGTGGCTGTGGCGCGGAACCCGCTCGAACCCGCTCGCAGCCTCGTAGCCAACGAATCCTACGGCCCCACCGACGAACAGCGGCAGACCCGGGATCCGGGCGACGCTTCCGGCCTTCAGGCGCTCTGCGACCACCGTGAGTGGATCAGCAGCACGCACGCCGTGCACGCCGCCATTCTCAACAACGACCTCATCGCCACGAGATGTGATGACCTCGCGATCCCCGATGCCCAGGAAACTGTAGCGGCCGAGGCGCTCGCCGCCGATCACGCTCTCAAGCAGGAACGCGTTGCGCGCACCAACGGCGAGGGACATGAACGCCGAGATCGGCGTTGCAAGATCCGCGTACACCTCCCGCGCTACCGGCACAACATCGTGCCCGGCCGCCAGCGCCATGAACTCGTCTCTGGTAGGCACTATCATCTCGAACTCCTTCTGGCACTCATGGGAACACAAAAAAGCCCTCGTCCTCTAAGGGACGAGAGCTCTGCTCCCGCGGTGCCACCC
>CAZOSR010000004.1:0-25735 GCA_964582445.1 uncultured Coriobacteriaceae bacterium
TTGAGGGCTACATCATCGCGCTCGACAACATCGATGAGGTCATCGCAATCATCAAGGCGAGCGCCGACGACCAGGAAGCCAAAGCGCGACTGAGCGAACGGTTTGGTCTCTCGGATGCTCAGACGGACGCCATCCTCGAGATGCGTCTCCGTCGCCTGACCGGTCTCGAGCGCTCCAAGATCGAGGAGGAGCTCGCTGATCTCCGAGAGAAGATCGCCTGGTACAGGAAGGTCCTCGGCGACATGTCGCTCGTGCTCAAGATCATCAAAGACGAGCTCATCGAGATCAAAGAGAAGTTCGGCACGAAGCGGCGGACGGAGATCACCGCTGCTGCGCGCGATCTTGACGTGGAAGACCTCATTGCCGAAGAGGACATGGTGGTCACCATCACCAAGGCCGGCTACGTGAAGCGTCTGCCGGTGGCCACCTATCGCCAACAGAAGCGTGGTGGGAAGGGCATCTCGGGGGTCAACCTCAAGGAGAGCGACTTCGTCGAGCAGCTATTCATAAGCTCGACTCACGACTACGTCCTGTTCTTCTCCACAAAGGGGAAGGTCTACCGGCTCAAGGTGCACGAGATTCCCGTAGGGTCGCGCCATGCCCGCGGGACGGCAGTGGTGAACTTGCTGCCCTTTGAGCAGGACGAGAGAATCGCGGCGGTGATCACCACACGCGAGTTCAGCGCTGACGAGTTCCTGTTGTTCGCAACATCCCACGGCATGGTGAAGAAGACCGCGATCCAGGCGTACGACCGGAGTCGCCGCGATGGCATCATCGCCATCAACCTTCGTAATGGCGACGAGCTCATCGCGGTCCGCCGGGTGAGGGAGGGCGAACACGTGATCATGGTGTCCGCCCAAGGCAAAGCCATCACCTGGAGCGAGGCGGACGCCCGTCCGATGGGCCGCGACACCATGGGTGTACGAGGCATGAACGTCAAGGGGGATGACCGCGTACTCGGCATGGAGATCGTGTATCCCGCCTCCGAACTCTTCGTCGTGACCGAGCGCGGCTACGGCAAGCGCACACCGGTAGACCAGTACCCGGTTCAGAATCGCGGCGGCATGGGCGTCAAGACCATACAGGTCACCGAGAAGAAGGGCCGCCTCGCCGGCATGAAGATCGTGATGCCGGGACACGAGCTGATGCTGATATCGGAAGAGGGCGTGGTCATCAGGGTCAAGGCCGAGGACATCAGTCAGCTCGGGCGCTCAACGCAGGGCGTGAAAGTCATGAACGTCGGCGAAGCCGACAGAGTCTCGGCAATCGCACGTGTGAGCGCCAAGAAGCGGAAGCGGTCCGCGGCCCCCGAGGGCCAGCAGGCGCTCCTCGAGGAGGAGCCGGACCGTGTTCCAGGGATGACCGATCGTGAAGCCGAGGCCGAGGAACTCGTCAGCGAGGACTTCGACGAGGAGGAGTAGCGGCCAAGCGGCTCGCACCGTTGCGAAGCCGATACCCGTCGGACGACGCCCACAGCGCTATCATATGCAGGACACAAGCGGCGCTCCTTCAGGGGAGCGCCGTTGTTCATGCAACCGAAGGGATGGCCGATGCGCCAGAAGCGACGTCTGATCGGCAGGCTGCTGCCGGCGGGCACGTTGGATGTGGCGCGCGGCTTCAGCGAGAATGCCCGCCGGTACCTCCTCACTGCAGCCCTGCAGAATGCGGGCTACGGCATCATCGGCACCGCTTTCGCCATCTACCTGAAAGACCGCGGCTTCTCAGAGGCGGTCGTGGGTGACGTGGAGGGCACGCTCGCCCTCGCGGCAGCCATCGTGTGCCTGACGCTGCCGCCGTTGGTCGCCTCGGTGGGGTACCGGCGCCTGATGATCGCCGCGGGCATCGCGCTCGGGTTGTCCCGTCTCGGGCAGGCGTACGCGCCATCCGCCTTCGCGATCGTGGGATTGGGCTTGCTCTACGGGCTCGGCGACGGTGCCATGCAGACTCTATCCACCGCGTTTCTCTCGGAGAATGCGGGGCACGGTGGACGAACCCGGCTGTTCACGTCGGATTTCGTGGTGCGCACGGGCGCCATGGTCGCGGGCTCGCTCATTGGCGGCATCGTGCCGATGGTCTTGCGCCCGATGATGGGAGTACGTGAGGCCTACCAAGCCACCATCGTGCTCGCAGGGCTCGTCATGATGGCAAGCGCGGTGTCTGCGGCTGGTATCCAAGAGCATCATCGCGGCGGAGTGCGCATCTTCACTGGGTGGCTTACCGCGCTGCGGGAGTTCAGCTCGTGGGGCCGTGTTGCGCGCCTCATGATCCCGGAGATGCTGACGTCGCTCGGAGCCGGCCTGGTCATGCCGTTCGTTGCGTTGTTCTTGAAGCACCACCTTGGCGCCAGCGTTGTAGAAGTCGGGGTGGTGCAGGCGGTGAGCTCGGTGGCGATGGCCGCTGCGGCTCTCGCTACACCGCGTCTCGCGCAGCGCATCGGTCTTGCGGGAACCGTCGTTGTGACACAGTTCGCGTCGCTGCCGTTCCTGATCTCGATACCCTTCGCTCAGAGCCTGCCGGTTGCAGCCGTGCTGTTCTGGTTGCGTGGCATGTTGATGAACATGTCGTGGCCCATCTACAACCAGCTCTCGATGGCGGGTCTCCCAGCGGCGGACAAGCCGCTCGTCGCAGGTTGGGTGCGGTTTGGATGGAGCATCGCATGGCTTGCTGGCAGTGCCATCGGTGGGCGGCTGATGGAGCAGTCGTACACGACGCCGTACTTCTTCACCGCGGCGCTGTATGCAGCTGGCGCCACAGCGACGTTCGTTCTGTTGCGCCGGGTACGCGATGATGAAGAACACCCCGCGGTCGTTGCGCGTGCATGACCGCGTTCCATCGTCGCGCGTGGGATCTTAAGGACTACCTCGCGCGATGGCAACCAGATGATAGGATGGATGGTGTGAAAACGCTCGCTCCGCTTCCGGCCGCCATCGATGCGGTCCTGTTCGATCTCGATGGCACGGTCGTCGACACGATCCCGCACATCCTCGCGTCGTTTCGCCATGCGACAGCCGAGGTCTTAGGTGAGTCTTTGCCCGACGCGGAACTCATGCACAATGTCGGTATCCCGCTTGCGCAGCAGATGCGCCAGTTCACAGACGACGACGAGACTGCAGAGCTGCTGCTCACGGCGTACCGCCGATTCAATCGCCGCACGCACGACGAGATGGCACGGCTATATCCCAACACCCTTTCCGCACTTGATACGCTCCATGCCGTGCGCATCCCCTTGGGCATCGTCACATCAAAGGGCCGACCGATGGCCGACCGCGCTATCGAGCTCTTCGACCTCGGACGGTACTTCCAGGCCGTGATCACCGCGGACGACACACCGCTCCACAAGCCCGACCCGCTCCCAGTCCGTATGGGTGCCGAGGCGCTTGGCGTCCTACCGTCGGGAGCTGTGTATGTGGGTGACAGCCCGATGGACATAGAGGCAGGCAACAGCGCGGGCGCCTTCACCATAGCCGCCACCTGGGGCGTCGCCTCGCGCGACCGTCTCGTGGCAGCCGGTCCGGGCGCAATCATAGACGACATCGCCGAGCTGCCCATCCTGCTCGGAGTTGCCCAGTAAGGACCTCGGCGGGTGGGGTCCCGGGTGGACAGCGCAGATGCGGCCCGCCATGCGGGTCAGCGCGACCCGATCGAGGCGCTGCGGTACCAGTGGCCGGTGCGTCAGGACATGAAGTCGCTGGGATCCACATGGTCGAGGAAGTCGCGGAACTTCTCGACCTCCTCCTCTTCGTCGACCTCGGTCACCTCGACGGCCGCTTCGGCCAGGATCTCTTCAGCGACGAAGATGGGGCAGCCTGCACGGACTGCGAGCGCGACTGAGTCGGATGGACGAGCATCGATGACGTACTCGCGATCGTTCCCCACTAGTATCACCGATGCATAGAAGGTTCCGGCCTCAAGCCGGGTGATCTCGACGCGACGGACACCGCACTCGAGCATCCGAATGGTGTTGTGCAGTAGGTCGTGCGTCATCGGGCGCGGTGCCTCTATCCCCTGGAGTGCGAGCAGGATTGCGCTTGCCTCGGCGTGTCCGATCCAAATGGGAAGTGCCAGATGGGGACTCTCGGAGGGGTCATCGGCCCGCACGAGCAACAGCACCGGCTGCTCGCTCACCGGATCGAGACTGAGACCCGCTATACGGACCTGTACCACGCGGACTCCTTCGGTTGTGGTACGTCCAACCCTAGCATGTGATTACCCAACGCGCGCGGAGGGGCATACTGAAGCATCGGGGGGACGGGGGCGTTCATGAGGCTCGAGATCCAGACGCACTGTCACGAACAGATGGTGGAGGTCACCGATGAGATCGCCGGCGTGGTTGGGCGGTCGGGCACGCGGGAGGGGAGGGTCCTCGTGTTCTGCCCGCATACGACCGCTGCCGTGACTCTCAATGAGGCCGCCGATCCCGACGTGCGGACGGACATCCTCGACGGGCTTTCGAGGCTGGTGCCCGAGGATGCTGGTTGGCGGCATGTGGAGGGCAACTCCGATGCGCATATCAAGGCTTCGCTTGTTGGTGCAAGCATCGACATCCCTGTTGTGGGCGGGAGACTGGCGCTCGGGCCGTGGCAGGGTGCCTATCTGTGCGAGTTCGACGGACCTCGCCGACGCTCGCTCGTGGTCATGGTCAGCCCCGCGAACGGTTCTTGACGCTGGTTCGAGCCGTGGGCTATTGTAACCAGGCTGTTCGCAGCATGGGCCCGTAGCTCAGTTGGTTAGAGCGCACGGCTGATAACCGTGAGGTCAGTGGTTCGAATCCACTCGGGCCCACCAGAGATAGAGACGGGGGCCCCGGGAGACCGGGGCCCCCGATCACTGCGCAGATTCCCTACACGCGTTTCGTCCCGCGCTCCCGGGCAGCGGTGGCTCACTTACGCCACCGAGCGCTCCCCCGAACACCCCTGCGGCCTTGCATCTCCCCGTATCGTTTTGAGTCGCGAGATCCGAATGGTGTGACGCACCAGCGCGATGCTCAACACCGCTTAGTACCGCAGCACCGCGATCACGTCCGCCTCGTGCGGCATGCGTTCCGGAGGGAAGAGCAGCACTTCACCGCCACTGGTGAGGGTGCCGAGCGCGGCGGTCTGCAGCAGATCCTCGTCGGCGACTGGCAGGCCATCGTATGGTATGACGCCTGACCCGGTCTCATCGTCGGCCCACCACCCGGCAGACTCCGACAGAAGCAGTGTGCCGATACGGCCTGCGCCAGCGGCCTCCCGGATGTACTGAGGTTCGATCGTGACCCGCGGAGATGCCCAAGTCTCGTGCACGCTCTCCAGAATCCGCTTCCCGTGTAGTCCGAACGCCGTCTCCGCAATCGCCCACGACCGGTCATGCAGCACCTGGTCGCCGAGCGCGTCGGGGTTGCCGGTGACCGCGTCGGCGAGCAGCGAGGGGCAGGTGCTGATCTCGTGGTACAGGGGTATCAGGTAGTCGACGCCCGCGAGGATGAGGGGCTCATGTTCGCTTCCGAGGTGCTCGTGCAGGCCCCGGTCGATCTCACGGAAGAACCGGGTGATCTCGTTCTTGACGTCCGTCTGGCCCGTTCCATGGAAGACAGCCGGTCGCCGTCCACCCGAGCCGCTCGTGCCCGTGTGGAACTGAAGCGACGCTTTCTCGAAATCCTCCCACTGCAGCGCATCCTGCAGGCTCTCAGGGATGTGCTCGGCGGGTACCTCGGAGAGAGACGATCTGTCCCCCTGGAGCAGGCGCACTCGATTCTGGTTGAGCGCGAGGACCCAGTAGACCTCATCGCGGTCCAGGACCGGCAGCAGTGGCCGGATCCAGAACCGGGGGCTCACGTGCACGTGCTCAGGCACTGCCACGTCCAGCTGGAACACAAGGGGCGCTTCGTCGCCGAGCAGTATCGCGAGGCCATCACGTGAACGGAGCCAGAATGGCCGATCGTCGAGCAGCGCCCGTGCCGGAGCCAGTAGCCGTTCGGCCTCCGCGGTCTTGAGGCCCTGCGCCTCGAGCTCGGACTGTCCTGAACGCAGGAGATTCTTGAGCCGGGTCGAGTCGGCCTCCTGACTGCCGGGGCCGAATCGCTGTGTGGGCAGGAAGATCGATACCCGCAAACCCGGAGTGGGCTTGGCATAACGCGCGAGTGTTTCAAGCGACAGAGAGTCCATGCTGCCTCCTCGTGATCGGGAACGGAGGACGCGAGGCGGACCCGTCCTGACGACGGGTCGACATGAGTGGATATACCCACTCCGCAAGGGGAGCACAGGGCCTCGCTGCTGCGCGATCAGGTGGCGGATGGCGCCCCCGGGTCCGCCAGCAGGACTAGGCTCCAAGCATCGCAACGGTGACACGGTGGACCGCGCCGTCGTCCACGAGGGGAATCACGGGCACCTGCTGCGGCACGCCGTCCACAAGCACATAGGCAACGCCCCGGTTGACGCCACGCGGGTTCTCTACCGTGATCGCGTAGCTGGAGGAGCCATGGCGGAACGACACCGAGAAGCCCGGCCAGTTCTTGGGAATGCACGGGTCGACCACGAGGACGCGTGTACCATCACGGGTCTCGGTGCGAACTCCGAGGACCTCGCGGACGACAGTGCGGTAGAACCACGCGGCTGAGCCGGTATACCACGTCCAGCCCCCGCGGCCGGTATGAGGTTCAACCGCGTATACATCGGCAGCAAGGACATACGGCTCCACCTTGTAGTGCGCAACGCTCTCTGCATCGGTCGCATGGTTGAGGGGGTTGATGAGACGCAAGAGCGAGACTGCTTCGTCACCGTCACCCAGCCGCGCATATGCGAGTGCTACCCAGAGTGCCGCATGCGTGTACTGACCCCCGTTCTCGCGCACGCCGGGCACATAGCCCTTGATGTAGCCGGGGTCGTGTTCCATACGGTCGAATGGAGGGGTGAGCAGTGCGATCAGTTCATCATCCCAGCGCACGAGCTCGCTCTCCACGCTCTCCATTGCGCGGCGCGCCCGGTCCGGGTCGCCCTGGGCTGAGATCACGGACCACGCCTGAGCGATCGCGTCTATCCGGCACTCATTAGCGCGCGCGGTGCCGAGCGGCGTGCCGTCGTCGAAATAGGCCCTGCGGTACCAGGCACCGTCCCAGGCCGAACGCTCGGCGGCCTCGATGAACGATGCCGCAGTCGTGCGCAGCCGTAAGGCTGCCGGGGCGTCGCCCCGCAAATCGCACACTTCAGCGAAGCCGCGCATCGCGACGTCGAGGAACCATGCAAGCCAGACGCTCTCGCCGGTCCCCCCGGCACCTACGCGGTTCATGCCGTCGTTCCAGTCACCGCCGCCGATGAGTGGCAGTCCATGCGGTCCCGCAGGCGCGAGGGACAGGGCCGCGAGGCAGTGTTCGTACACAGTCCCCACCTGGAGCGAGGGCTGAGGTTGCAGGTAGGAATCCTCTCGGTCCTCGGGGATGGCGGGTCCCTCGAGGTACGGTGTCTCGACATCAAGCACCGAGAGGTCACCGGTCGCCCGAACGTACTCGGTCACGACGAACGGCAGCCAATGTCGATCATCGGTGAAACGGGTACGCACACCGCGGCCTGAAACCGGCTGCCACCAGTGCAGCACATCGCCTTCAGGGAACTGGTGGCGCGAAGCCTCGACGATGTGCTCACGGACGATCGCAGGATGGCTGTCCACGAGGGCCAGGCAGTCCTGGAGCTGGTCGCGGAAGCCGAACGCTCCCGACGACTGGTATATGGCCGTGCGACCCCAGGTGCGGCAGGCGAGCGACTGGTACAAGGCTGACGACACCATCACGTCGAGCTTGCGGTCGGGAGTCTTGACCTCGAGAGCATCGATCCGGTCTTGCCACGCGTGCGCGGCGGCCTCGAACTCCGCATCCACAGCGCCCGGCTCGCGCAACCGTGCGATGAGCGTGTGCGCCTCAGGGACCGTCTCGGTCTGGCCGAGGAAGAAGACGACGTCGGTGCTCTGGTGGGGGGCAAGTTCGATCGGGCGCATCAGTGCGCCGCAGTTGTCGTGGAAGCGCCCGGTCATTCCGCCGAGGTGTGCCCGGTGCATGGCCTCAGGATCGGCGGGGACCCCGTTACGCCCGATGAACTCGGTCCGGCTCGCCGTGTACGAGCCCGGCCCGTCCGATGCCACGAATGCCGGACGTCCCGGGAAGTCCAGGTTGAACCAGCTGTGTGCCATGAGCGCTGAGGCCGTCTCGTCCCACCAGGTGACCACGCGCTGCTGAGCGGCGCTGCGTGAGTCGCCGAGGCTCCACTCCACCAGATGGGTGACGGACAGAGAGCGCGCACTGTCTGTGAGGTTCGTGAGCCGCAGACGAGCGATGCGGACCGGGTCGCTCTCCGCGATGAACCAGTCGAGGCGGTGCGCTATACCGTGGGTGGTGTGCTCGAATCGCGAGTATCCGCGGCCATGACGGATGACATGCATGCCGTCACTCCGCACTGGCAGCAGCGTAGGGCTCCAGAACTCGCCTGTGGTCTCGTCGCGGACGTAGAAGCACTCGCCCGTGCCATCGGATACGGGGTCGTTGTTCCAGGTGCTGATGCGGTTCTCGTGGCTGTTCTCGGCCCACGTGCAGCCAATGCCCGCCTCTGAGACGAGCGTGCCGAACCGCGGACCGGCGATGACATTCGCCCAGGGCGCCGGTGTCGTCTGGCCCGGTTCCAGCACGATCACATACTCGCCCGTTTCGGGGTCGATGCCGCCGGTGCCGTTATCGAACTCCAGCTCCGGACGCTCGAAATCCACAGCGGGATACGTGCTCGGATCGGCGGAACGCACGAATGCGGACGGCAGTTCCGGGCGGTCCGCGCGCCGGTCGAGCTGGAGCGCGATCGGTCCACGGTCGCCCTCTATGACGATCCGCGCCACGCTTTCCAGTAGGTTCCGCACCTCCGGTCGCACCTGATCGGCAGTGCGCAGGAAGACGCCGCCTGGCCGGTCGGTGAGTTGCAGCGCGTGACCCGTACGCAGCAGCATGCGGAGGCGCCCGTCGAGCTCGGAGGAGTACCCGGTCGGGCGCGTGTTGAGCACCACGAGATCGGTCTCGAAACCCTTGCTGCGCCAGTACTGGTGGGCGAGGAGCGCCTGGCGGGCCAGCGGCGTTTGGTCGACCTGCTCGATCTTCAGCAGCAGGATCGGATAGTCTCCCGAGATGCCGATCTCCCAGAGTCCCGAGATCGGCAGCCGGTTCTCCGTCTCGGTGTGCACCTTCAGGCGCGAATACGGGTCGGTGAGCAGCATGCGCGATGCGAGGCGCAGGTAGGTCACCGACTCTTCAGGAGTGATGCCGAGGTCTCTGAGCTCGATGCGGCTTGTGGACCAGGCAAGGTCCGCGGCACGCTGGGCGTTGCCGATGTCGTGGTACTTCTCGGCGAGGAACTCGATTCGCTCGCGCGAGTCGGCTGCTCCGGTGACGAACGCCAGGCGAGCGGTCTCACCGGGTGGCACCATCAGCGGTTGCCTGATGGCACATATCGGGTCGAGCACCGCACCGGTCGTGCCGCTCAGGCGGCCATCACCCGTGATGGCGTCCGGGTTCGCGGGCGTGTTGAGGCGGCCCAGGAATGCCGCGCGATCGGTCTCGTATGACCAGGAGCACGCGTCGGGAGAGTCACACGCGAGCAGGTGGATGCCCCAGTACCGGGGTTCTTCCGAGGAGCGCGGTCTGCGGGAGAAGAGGAGCGCGGTGTGCTCCGGTAGAGCCTCTGTCTCCACGAACAGGTTGCTATACGCCTTATGTGCACGGTCAGCACCACGAGGGGCGAGCGTGACTTCGAGGTAGGACGTCACCTCCAACGCGAGCGGTGTGTTGCCGTGGTTGGTGACGGTGATCCGCCGGACCTCCACATCATCCTCGGGCGACACGATGATCTCGGTGTGGGTCTCGATGTTCCCGTCCATCCGACGGAAGTCCGCCTTGTCGGTCGAGAACGTCACGTGATAATCGTCCGGTTCGGCCAGCGAGGGCTGGAAAGTCGCGGACCACACCGTGCCGCTCTCCACGTTCTTCAGGTAGAAGTACGTCCCCCAGCAGTCGCGCGTGATGTCCTCCCGGTAGCGTGTCACGGTTCGATCGCGCCAGCGGCTGTATCCTCCCCCAGCGTTGGTCACCATCACAGAGTAGGAACCATTAGACAGGAAGTGCGTTGCCGGGACCGGCGTGTTCGCCAATGGATAGGCGCGCGTGACAGGAGGTGGCACCTCGCGGACCGAGCGGACGAACTCGACCTCCTCGGCCCTGGGCTCGGTGACCTGCACCCTCCGCGGAACGCGCTCCTGCAACAGGAGCTCGGCAGAGGCCACAAGCGGATCGCTGTGGAAGCGCTCCTGCATCCTGAAGCCGCAGAGCATGTTCCCGAGTGAGAGCATGCTCATACCCTGGTGGTGCGCCATGTACGCCTTGACGACCGCCCGCTCCGTGCCTGCGGGCACACGACCGGGCGTGTAGTCGATCGCCTCGTAGTAGCCGTACCAGCCCTCCGCGCCCCTGCGGGCAAGCGCGGCGAGGTTCGTCAGCGCTTCGCGAGGCGCCACCATGAGTGCCAGCACCGTGGCGTACGGTGCCACCACGATGTCGGCCGAGAGGCCACGCTTGAGGCCGAGCCCGGGTACGCCGAACGCCTGGTACTGATAGGTGAGCTCCACATCCTTGGCGTTGAATGCCGACTCCGATACGCCCCACGGCACGCCGCGCTGGCGGCCGTACTGCATCTGCCTGCGCACCACGTTGACGTACGTGCGGTCGAGCAGCGTATTCGGCCACGTTTTCATCACCAGGAGCGGCATCAGGTACTCGAACATGCTGGCGCTCCAGCTCACCAGCGCTGCACCGCCTTCGGTCCGTGTGACAGCCCGCCCGAGCCGGAACCAGTGCTCCTGCGGGACGTCACCCTTGGCGATAGCAAGGAAGCTCGCCAGCCGGCATTCGCTTGCCAGCATGTCGTAGTACGAGTCATCGAGGCGCCCCTCGGCAGTATTGAAGCCGATCGAGAACAGGAGACGGTGCTCGTCGAAGAGCATCCCGAAGTCGGTGTGCTCCCACATCTCGCGCGCGATGTCAGCGGAGAGCCGCATGCGCGCGAGGAGCGCCTCTGCGCGGGGACGCGCCGAGCGGATGCCACTGGACACGCGCGCCGCCCAGGCCGCATCTCCGTCATCAGGTCCCGCGAGCGCGCCGAGAGCCTCAAGCACACCATCGAGACCCTCGGCCAAACCCGCAAGGCTCGGCACGTGGTTGAGGATAGGCTCAAGCGCCGGGTCAGGTGTTCCTTCGTGCGAGCCCGCCGCCGACAGGACCTCGGCCGCCCAGGGCGCGTACGTGTCGAGCGCATCGTGCGCAGCGGCAACCAGGTCGCACACCGCATTCACAGAAAGGGCTGCCCGCACCGTGTGCGCATCACCGGCGTTGTCCCTCGCGAGGCGAGCCGTCCTCTCCTGAAGCGGGAGCGTCAGGGCGCGAAGCGCGTCCAAGAGCGACCGCCACTCGCCTAGGTTGGCGGGTGGTGTGTCGAGCGAGATGCGGCGGACCGTCTCGTCGAGCGCCATGCGCATCTCCGCGACATCGTTCGCGACCGATTCGGTGCCACGCACGACGGAGAGGTCCTCGAGCGCGAGGCGCGCCGTGTCGGCGACACCGGGGAGCAGTTCGGGACCCAGAAGGGGGCGCTCGGTCGCCTCGAGAAGTGCGACGCGCAGCGCCAGAAGGTGACCGGCGAGGTTGCCGGAGTCGACCGTGGATACGTATGTGGGACGCAAGGGCTGAAGCGTGAGGGTGTCATACCAGTTGTAGAAATGACCGCGGAACCGCTCCATTCCGGTCATGGTCGTGAGCGTATCCGACGTGTGTCTCGCAAGTCCGTCCACGGTGATATAGCCGAGGTCGTAGGCCGTCACCGCGGCAAGCAGCTGGAGCCCCATGTTGGTCGGTGAGGTTCTGTGCGCCACCTCACCTTTGGGGTCTTCCTGGAAGTTGTCGGGGGCGAGGTAGTGGTCTCCGGCTGTCACGAAGGTCTCGAAAAAGCGCCAGGTCTTGCGGGCCGCACGCCTCATGGTCGTGACATCGCCCGAGGAGAGGTCGGGCTTCGGGGGGGATATCGGCTCACTCACACGCCAGGCAGCGACCGGAGCGAGTACCCACGCGCCGAGGAGGGGGAGGTACGGGAGGACGGCCAACGGTCCAGCGGCAACCGCGATCGTTCCGGCACCGGCAGCTGCCATTGCCACGGAGGGCCACATCCTCGAGGTGAATGCGTGAAGGGTCCCGGCGCCGAGGCGCTTCTCCGCTTCGGCCGCTGTCTCCCACTCCAGCAGACCACGGCGGGTGACCACCATGCGCCAGACGGCCCGTGCGATGGCGTCGCTCATCAACTGTGCCTGATGCGGGATCACCGCGATATTGAGTGCGGTGCGCGTGAGGTCGCGCCGGATGTCGGAGAGCAGCGCCCGGCGTTCGCTACGGGTGTCTGCGGGAGAGCGGCGCAGCAGCGAATCGGCAAATCCGAAGAGCAGAGGGAACAGCAGCATCGCCCCAACGATGCCCAGGAACACCCATGAGACCGCCGGGAGCAACGCAAAGCCGGTGATGACAAACACCACGGTGGCGATCGGCATGAGCGAGCGACGCAGATTGTCGATGATCTTCCACCGATGAAGGGTGGTGAGCGGGTTCCGCTCCGTACCGTCATCCAGCGGCACGCGGGGCAGCAGCCACGGCAGCGTCTGCCAGTCACCTCGCACCCACCGGTGCAGCCGCGCGCAGTGAGAGATGTAACTGGATGGCTGATCGTCATAGACCTCGATATCCGACGCGAGTCCTGTGCGGAGGTACGAGCCCTCCAGGAGGTCGTGCGACAGGAGCGTGTTGCCGGGGAAGCGGCCCTCCAGCACTGCGTTGAAGACGTCCACCTCGAAGATGCCCTTGCCTGTGAACGAGCCTTCGCCGAACACATCCTGATAGATGTCCGATACGGCACCGGCGTAGGGGTCGACACCGGTGACACCCGAGTACAGCCAAGCGAAGAGGCTGTTCTCCGAGCCTTCGAGCGACATGGCAACGCGCGGCTGCACGAGGCCGTATCCCCGGCGTACCGTGCGGGTGGTGGAGTCCAGTTCTGCCCGGTTGAGCGGGTGGGCGATTGCCGCGATGAGCTTACGGGCGCCGTCCCGCGGCAGGACCGTGTCCGTGTCGAGCGTGATCACGAAGGTGATACCTGAATCACCGGCAGGGTCGGTGTCGGCGATGATGAACGAGGTGTCCGTTGCTCCTCGCAGGAGACGGCAGAACTCGGTGAGCGCACCGCGTTTGCGCTCCCACCCCATCCAGGTCTGGTCTGCCTCGCTCCACGTCCTGCCTCGAACGAACAACAGGAATGGCCTGTCGCCACGGCCATAGCGCTCGTTGAGCTCAGCGATGCCGGCGCGCGCCGTATCGATAACGTCAGCATCAGCGGACGCGCGTTGCGCATCGCCACCGCGGAGATCAGCGAGTATCGCGAATCGGACGTTCGGGTCGCGGTTTGCGAGGAATCCGACCTCCATGTTGTCCACGACATGTCGTACCGCCGCGGGCGAGGTGAGCAGCGCTGTGTAGACGACCATGGCCCGATGCGCACTCGCAACCGGAAGCCGGTAATCGATCTTGGCCATGGTGCGTGGTGGCCAGAGCCACGTGGCGAGCCGGTTGGCGATGGTCATCCCTACATCGGAGAAGGGCATGACACCGAGCAACCCGACCACCACGCCGGCCCATGTGTGACCGGTCACATCAGCGGTGAACCAGCCCACTCCCACGGCGAGGAGCAGGGTGGTGGCACCCAGGCAGCCCCAGTAGATCGCACCGCGGGCTGCGAGCGGCCCGCGGTGCATACGCTCGCGAAGGCGGGGCCGGTATGTGACGGATCGCTCGAAGTCGTAGCGACCATCGCTGATGAGGTAGTGGCCTACATGCGCACGCCGCGTGTCGGCCGCATCGGCGGCGAGTGCCTCGAGGCAGTGGCTGATGACAGCTTCGGCGATCTCGATCTCATCCAGCGGACTGCGCTCAGCCAGCGCCTCAACCGTGTGCCGCAGGCGGTCTCGACTGGCAAAATCCATGCGTCCGTACACACCGGCAGGGTCCTCGCGGAGCACCTGCTCCACGGCGCTGACCCGCTCGAAGAATGCGCGCCAGTCGAGCGCGTCGAGGAACCGGATGGTGGTGATCGCATTCGCGATAGAGACCTGGTCGGCTGCCTGATTCTGGTGCTCTGCCATCGTGAGCCGCTCGAGGTCCGCGCCGTGACGCTCGAGAGCGCGCTCCAGCCAGTCCGCAAGCGGATCGAGTCCCGCCTCGCGGCCGGTCAGGCGCTGTGAGAGGCGAAGAAGGAATGCCGGAGGCGCCTGCGGGTGCGCGCGCTCCAGTTCGGCGATGCGCTCCTCAAGTTCGGCCGGGCCGCTGTCGGCTGCAAGCACGAGCCGATCTGCGAACCGCTCTCCACCGACGATGGCCTGGTGGCTTTCAAGGATACGTCTGCCAAGGCGGCGGAGGTTCTCGATAAGCGCTGCTCGAATCATGATGGGGACTGCCCAGGCCTCGCCGATCGTGAGAGGCGTGATGTCCTGGTACGCCATCGTGAACCCGACGAGAGTCTCCTCGTCGATTCGAGAGTCAGTGTGCGACAGCAGTACCGCCATGGCTTCCATGAGTCGCGGATAGCCCTCGAACGGCCCGCCGGTCAGCCGCCGGAGCTCCGCACCGTACCGCGCCGGCAGATCTTCGGAAACCAGGGCGATCTGCTCCTGGACGAGGTAGTAGTTGTCCAGAAGCCACTCGGCGGCGGGAGCGACCGGGATGTCCTCGCGCGCGTCAGACGCCAGAACGCGATAGGTGGCGGCCAGCTCTTCCGCAGCAGCATCGACCAGGCCGAGCACCGGGGTCTTGACCCGCGACGCGCTCGCAGTCCAGCGCTGCCCGCGGGCGAGCCCACGAGCTGCGGTTGCCAGCCGGTCCGCGCCGAGCAACTCGCCCCTGAACGGCTCGGCGGCCCGCGGACGCATCGTGTCGGCTGGTTGGCTGATGACTGATCACCTCACGCAGGGCTGTCGTGCTGCACGGGTCGGCCGGTATCCACTCGGTCCATTGTGACACGTCAAGGTGGTACGCAGGCGGGCGAAACGGCACACGCGTTGCTTGTGCAATACCTGGTGGGGTATAGTCCGCCCGTCTCTCGCGACCGGAGGTCAGATGAAACGTTCTCAGTGGATCGCCCTGGCGATCGGAGCCGCCGTCATTGTCGTAGCGGTGATCGCTCTCTCATCCGGTGCGCCAGCGCCCGGTCTCATCGGCAATCGCGAGCTTGCCGAGCTGAGCAGGCAGGGTGCACGTCTCGTCGACGTGCGCACCCCCGCCGAGTTTGCAGGGGCGCACATCGAGGGTGCCGAGAACGTGCCGCTGCAGGACTTGCCGAGCGTAGCCCAGGGGTGGGACCCCGGCGAACCCGTGGTCCTCTACTGCGCTGTTGGAGACCGAAGCGACAATGCGGCTGAACTCCTTCAGTCGATGGGCTTTGAGCGCGTGTACGATCTCGGCGGAGGCATCGCGCAATGGGATGGCGCGCTTGCCGGAGGTGCGCAGACCGCCTCGGCCGAACCGCCCATGGTCGCCACATCCGGCATACCGGTGATGTATGAGTTCTACACCGACTGGTGACCCAGCTGCCAGAAGATGGTGCCTGTGGTCGACAGGCTCAAGACCGAGTATGAAGGTGTCGTGGAGTTCCGGATCGTCAATGTGGATTCGGATCCGGAAGGGGCGAAGCTCGCCAGCACGTTCGGGCTCCAGTACGTGCCGTCCTTCGTGTTTCTTGGCAGTGACGGAAGCCAGCAGGAACTCCTTGTCGGTGAGATTTCCGAGGAGCAGATGCGCACATCGCTCGACTCGCTCAAGTGACCTCCGCGCATAAGTGCTGACAACAGCGGGTAGAGACTATGTGTAAGACGCTTCGTTCCCGACCAGGATCGAGGTGACGTGGCCTGATACACAAGCTGCTGGTTCCACACCAGGGTGGCCGATGAAGGGTCCCACCAGACACGCGCGCAGATGTGAGATCGAGTGTCAGACATCCGACAGTAAGGTACGTATGTACGTTCCTATCAGGTAGTTGATGCAGGTGCACGACCGCGCGCTGATGATGGGATACCGGGCATAAGCCTCTGTGACCTGCGGGGGTGAGGCCGGGGGGCGGAAGCGTCCGCCAGGCCAAGAGCTCTCAAGGATGGCCCTTTGGAGGGGCGACTCGGGCGGTGCGACAGTCACCCTGGTTCGAGATATCGGCGGCGGGTGCGCGGAGAGCGCGTACCCGCCGCTTTCACGTCCGCGGTGTCTGGCGGTGCCGGAGAGCACGACAGGTGGTATACTCTCCGTCTGCCAGCTCAGGAGGGCTGCTACGGGCGAGTGGCGCAACGGGAGCGCACCTGCTTTGCACGCAGGGGGTTGTCGGTTCGAATCCGATCTCGTCCACCAACGATCAGCACGGCCGGTCACCCGATTCGGGGGCCGGCCGTTCTCATGGCAGCACGCTCGCGTACCCTTGTTTACCGAGGGCGGTGAGCGGGTAGCCACTCGGTGTTCTGGCATGCCACGGCCCTCGAGGGCTCCGGCATGTGGGTGTCGTACGCAGGTGATGTCTGGTGCGAGCGGGGGGCCGATGGAAGCCATAGTCGATGTCCGGGGATTGGTGAAGCGCTTCGCAGCGCTTACCGCGGTTGACGATGTGTCGTTCTCCATCCGCGGGGGCGAGGTGTACGGTCTGCTCGGCCCCAACGGCGCAGGCAAGACCACGACGATCTCTATGATCTCCTGTCTGATCGAGCCGACAGCGGGGTCGATCACCGTCGACGGGCATGATTCCGCACGTGAACCGGGAGCCCTCAAGGAGTCACTCGGCATAGTCCCGCAGGAGGTCGCCCTCTACCCCACGCTCACGGCCGCCGAGAATCTCCGGTTCTGGGGTAGCATGTACGGCCTCGCTGGTGCTGCCCTCGACCAGGCGGTCGTCGATGCGCTCGATCTCGCCGGTCTGGCGGATCGGGCCAAGGAGCGCATCGAGAAGTACTCGGGCGGGATGAAGCGCCGCATCAACATCGCGGCAGGGATCCTGCACAAGCCGAAGGTCCTGCTGATGGACGAGCCCACGGTCGGTATCGACCCCCAGAGCAGGAACCACATCCTGGAGACGGTCAAGGGCCTCAATGCTTCGGGAATGACGGTGCTGTACACCAGCCACTACATGGAAGAGGTCGAGTACCTCTGCGACCGTATCGCCATCATGGACCACGGGCGCATCATCGCCGAGGGCACGCTGAACGAACTTCGCGACGTGGTGGGTGGGATGGACGTGGTGGCGGTGAAGGTCGCGGGGGTGACACCCCGGATGCTCGACCGGGTGCGCGAGATCGACGGGATCGAGCACGTCGAGGGCACCGACGCGTCGCTCGAGGTGCTCACCAAGAGCAGCGGCTCCATCATGGGACGCCTTGTGTCCACGCTCGAAAGCGAAGGCGCGCACGTGACTTCAGTATCGGTGACCGAGCCGAACCTCGAGAGCGTGTTCCTGCACCTCACCGGCAAGAGCCTGCGGGACTGACCATGAAGAGACTCTGGTCGATCGCCGCAAAGGACACGCGGATCATGGTGCGCGACCGCGCGGCTCTTCTCGTGATGCTCGCGATGCCACTCGGCTTGATCTTCATCCTTGGCTCCGCTCTCGGGAACATCGGAGAGGGCGACTCGCTCGACGCAGAAGTGGCGATCGTGAATCGGGATGCCGGAGCGACCGGGGAGCGCTTCGTGGAGGGGCTCACCTCGGCCGAGGAGATCCAGGCGGTCTTCAATGTCAGCGTCCGCGACGACGCCGAGGATGTCCGTGCACAGGTCGAGCGCGGTGATCTCACTGCTGCTCTGATCATCCCGGAGGACCTCACCGAGCGCATCACCCGCGGGGAACCGGCATCCCTCGAGGTACTGCAGGATCCGGGTTCGGGTGTGAGTGCGGGTGTCTGGGCCGCGGTGGTGCGCGCCGGAGTCGCGCAGGCGTCGGCGCAGATCGTGGCCGGCCGCACGCTTGCCGAGACGCTTGCCGCACTTCCGTCAGCCGGACCGCCGTCGGATGTCGATGCACCCGGGGTCTCCGGCGGTACCCCACCTGGCATGTCCGGCGAGATTCAGGAGTTCGAGCTTGACGCCGTGCGCGTGACCGAGCTTGACGTCGAACTGGAGAAGCAGGTCTCGATGATCTCCTACTACGCAGCCGCGATGTCAGGCATGTTCCTGCTGTTTGGAGGGATGTTCGGCGCGTTCTCGTTCGTTCGCGAACGCCGCGAGCAGACTCTGGCCCGGATGATGTCGACACCGGCCAACACGGCGGTGATCGTTGGTGGCAAGGCCCTCGGTGTGGTGCTGATCGGCGCGCTGCAGTTCCTGGTCCTGCTGGCGGGTACCCGTCTGTTCTTCCGGGTCGACTGGGGCACAGACGTGCCCGCGGTCGTCCTCGTCGGGTTCGCAGAGGTGCTCGCCGCCTCGGGTCTTGCGATGACACTCGCGGCGCTCGGGAAGACGGAGCGGGCGATAGGCGGCATCGCGCCTGCGTTCATCATGCTGTTCGCTGCGCTTGGCGGTGCGATGATACCCGCCGAGCAGCTGCCCTCGTGGCTACTGCCTCTGCAGGTCTTCTCGCCGGTGTACTGGACAGTCGACTCGTTCTTGCAGCTCATGAAGGGCGGGCTGCTCGTCGATGTGCTCCCCAACATCGGGGCCGTGATAGCGATCGGCATAGCGCTCCTTGGCTTCGGAGTGTGGCGGGTGAGGTACGAATGATGCGCAAGATCATCTCCCTCGCCTGGCTCAACGCCATCCAGATCCTCCGCAACCCTGCCGAGGTCGTGGGCGTCATCGTTCTGCCGCTCGCACTCACGATGTTGTTCGGGTCGGCGTTTGCGGCAGGACAGTCGAGCGACATCCGTGTCTTGTTCGTCGATGAAGACGGCACCGGGTACTCCGCGCAGGTTGGCGGGTTGATCGACGCCGAGGAATCGCTTCGTGTCGAGGAGGCGACACGTGCCAGCGCCGAGGCTGAGATCGCCGCCGGCGACGTGAGCGTTGCAGTCCTCGTGCCTTCGGGCTTCGCCGCGGATCTTGCGGACGGCGAGGCGTCGATCGAGGTCATGAGGAATCCCAACTCGCAAAACGGGTTCGCAATCGTTTCGGTGGTGCAGGGAATAGCCACGCGCATGTCGGGAAATGCGGCTGCTGCCCGGGTGGTCGCCAGCATCCCGTCTGTCGAAGCCGGTTTCGATGACGTCTACGAGGAAGCCGATGCCAAGTGGTCGCCGCAGCCTCCGGTCTCCACTGAGACACGCCAGGTAGTGGCCTCGGAAGTGCGCGGTGACAGTGTGATCGCCGAGGGCACCACCCAGAGCTCGATCGGTTTCACGGTGTGGTTCATCTTGTTCATGACGTTCGGAAGCGCCGGCGGGATCCTTGAGGAGCGCGAGCACGGCACTCTGCGCCGCCTGATGGTGGCGCCGGTGAGCCGGGCGACCATTCTCACGGGCAAGGTGCTGGGTACGGTGCTTGCGGCAACAGCTCAGGCACTCATTCTCGTTCTGGTCGGCGCGCTGGTCTTCGGCGTGCCATGGGGCAACGATCCTCTCGCCGTGATACTCGTGCTCGGCGCCTACATACTTGCGGGCACGGGTCTGGCCGTCATGGTCTCGGCGCTCGTGCGCACCCGCGATCAGATGAGCGGCCTGTCTCCGCTCATCTCCACTGCGCTTGCGATGGTGGGCGGCTGTATGTGGCCGCTGGAGATAGTGTCGCCACTCATGCAGACGGTTGCGAGACTCACGCCGACCGGGTGGGCGGTCATGGGTCTCACCGATGTCGTCTTCCGCAACCAAGGGCTGAGTGCCGCAGTGGTCCCGACGCTCGTGCTGCTCGGATTCGCGGGCGTGATGCTTGGAATCGGCGTTAAGATGCTGAGGTTCGAGTAGGCCGCGCGCACGGCTGCAGCATCGAGGCCGCGCACCGCTCTGAGAGGCGTTCATGCACCCAGACGCACGTCCGGCGCGATGACTACCGAGTCACGCTCCAAGACAGCGATCTCAATCGCGGTCACGATCGTTCTATGGTCGTCGGCGTTTGCCGCGATCAAGGTGGGCCTGCGCTCGTACAGTCCGGGCGAGGTGGCACTCCTGCGCTTCGGCACGGCGTCCCTCGTTCTGGGCGTGTATGCCATCGCGACCCGTATGCGGTTGCCGCATCGCGAGGATGTCTGGCGACTGATGATCGCCGGCATGCTCGGCATCACGGTCTACCACGTGGCGCTGAACTACGGCGAGCAGACTGTAAGCGCGGGGTCAGCGAGTCTTATCATCGCAGCCGGTCCTGTATTCACCGCGGCCCTGGCGTCGTTCTTCCTCGGTGAGCGGCTCACCGCGTGGGGTTGGGCGGGAATCGCGACGGCGTTCTCGGGTGTGGCGATGATCGCGCTGGGCGAAGGAGGGGAGGGCTTCCAGTTGGAGCCCGGCGCGGCACTCGTGCTTCTCTCGGCGATAGCGACGGCCGCGTACTCGATCATCTCCAAGCCGCTCCTTGTCCGCTATCGGCCGCTCGAGTTCACCACCTATGTCATCTGGGCGGGTACGGCGCCGATGCTCCTGTGGGCACCTGGGCTGATCGCCCGCATGCCCTCCGCCTCACTTGAATCGACGTTCGCGGTCATCTACCTGGGCGTCTTCCCGGCAGCCCTTGCGTACCTTTCCTGGTCCTACGCGCTTGCCAGGATGCCCGCGTCGGGGCTCGCAACGTTCCTCTACCTCTCGCCGGTGTCAGCTATCCTCATTGCGTTCCTCTGGATCGGTGAGGTTCCAGCTGTGCTCGCGTTGACGGGTGGTGTGGTCGCCATTGCTGGTGTTGCGCTTACGAACACACTGGGGCGCCGCGTGCTATCGTCGTAACCACACCACGCTCGCCTGATTGGAGATGCGCTGTGGCTGATGAGAAGGCTGGCATGGGCGGTGCGTCCGTCGGCGATGCCGCGGTTCCGGCTCCCCGGCCGATGGTGCAGGTCCTGCTCGATGCCGTTGTGGTTCCCGCGCTGTTCTGTCTCGCGGGCGGCGAGGCGATCTTGCACAACGTGGCCGCCACACCGCTGCTGACGCATGCCGCCGGGACCCCACCGCGGCTCCACGTTCAAGACGGCACTGACTTGTGGACCATCATCGACGCCCGGGCCGATGAAGCACGTCCGTTCTTCGATCTCCGCACGCGAGTGCGAATCGCCGACGGGCAGGTCGTTGAGATGACGTTCTTCGTGATTCCCACGCGCGGTCACGGTGGCGTGCTGTCCGGGGCACTGATTCTCGCACTCGATGCGCTGGCTACCCGTGTGCGATCGCTCGCTCCGGTTGATGCCGGATCGCCCAGCGGCGGCTTGGCTGCGCTGATGCAGCGCCTCGGCGAGATCACCGGTGCTGCATACACGTACGTCATCGAGTTCGAGCGGGGATTCGGCGCCGAGGCGCGGGTGATCGCGTCATGGGCCGCCGACGGAGACGCCATTGCGCTTGGCCCGTTCGACGTGCGGAACACGCCCTCGGACAGCTTCAGCGGACGTCGGGTGCTCTGCGTTCCCCGCGATCTGCAAGAGGCTTACCCGAAAGACCCATCGTTCCCCAGGTGCGCCTGTGACGCCTACTTGGGCACCGTGCTGCACGACTCGTCGGGCGAGCAGATCGGCATCATGGCCGCGCTGTGGCGGGAGCCCATCGCGGACGTTCCCGGCATGTCGGCAGTCTTCACAGTCACGGCGGTGTGGGCGACTCGCCTGCTTGCCGATCTACTCGCGCAGCGCGAGCTCAAAGAGAGCGAGCAGCGCTATGCGGCCGTGTTCGAAGGCAGCGCCGTCCCGATCCTTCTCATCGATCCCGAGACCACGCAAATCGTCGACGCCAACCCGGCAGCCTGTGAGTTCTACGGGCTCGTGCATGACGACCTCATGACGATGAGCATTCTTCAGACGGATGCACTCTCGGCGGAAACGGTCCGCGCTGAACTTGAGCGCGCCAGTGGAGGGACGAGGGTTCGTTTCGCAAGCAAGCAGCTGCTTCCCGAGGGCAGGTTGCGTGATGTTGAGATCAACGTTGGGCCCATCAAGGTCGGCGGGCGGCACGTTCTGTATGCGATGATCCACGACATCACGGAGCGCAAGCGGATGGAATCGGAGCTCGAGCGCGCCAAGCGCGGCCTTGAGACGATCGTCGGTCAACGCACGGAGGACCTGCTCCGTACGAACGCCGAGCTCCAACAGGCATCGACAGCGCGGGACATGGTGTTCGCAAGTCTCGCGCGCGAGCTTCGCACATCGCTGCAGACGATCACCGGATTCTCTGACCTGCTGCTCGGCGGGGCAGCGGGCGAGATCAACGATGAGATGCGCCGACAGGTCGAGATGATCGCAGAGGCGGGGCGCCAGCTCTCCGGCTTCGCGACCACTCTGCTGGAGACGCGGAAAGCAGAAGGCGGCATCGAGGTACTCAGACCCGAGGAGTTCGACATCGTCGCACTGGTGGAATCGGTGCTCTTCGGCCTCGGATCCTTCGCCGACGAGAAGCACCTCACCCTGCGATTCGTGGCTGATGAGCGACCGATCGACATCTGCACCGATCGTTTCATGTGCCAGCAGATCCTTCTGAACCTGCTCTCGAATGCCATCCGCTACACGGCGCGCGGCGGTGTGACCGTGACGGTGTCGCGGATCGGCGATGCGCACTGCTCGGTGGCGATTGCCGATACGGGACCAGGGATTCCGCAGAGCCGCGTCGAGACACTGTTCCAGGGACCGGAAGTCCATGCGCCGGCTGCGGGTATAGGACTACCAGCGAGCTCGCGGGTCGCGGACGCTCTTCACGGGACTATCGATGTTCAGAGCACGCTCGGTTCCGGCTCGGTATTCACGCTCGTCCTGCCGCTGTCGATCCCCGAAGCCGAGTTGGCCTGACCGTAGGTCGGCGCTTCGCGCTCTTCGAGTGAGATCGCATCGGAAGGGCAGGCCGAGCGGCAGATGCCACAGCCGTAGCACGCGTTGGCACCGACCACAGCTACTGTTCTCTGATCGAGCGTGATCGCATCGAACGGACAGCGCTCCACGCACGCCCCACACCCCACACACTCCGACTCGGCTACGACCGCCCGGTACTCGCCCTTCCACATCGTCTGATAGCCGAACTCGAGCGTTGTCCGCATCGCCATGCAACCGCTTGCCAGATTGCAGTTGCAGATCGCGGCGATGAACGGTGATTTGAACGTCCAGACCGAGTGCATCAGCCCCTCATCCTCAGCACGACGCAGGACCGCGATGCCCTGCTCGCGAGTCAACCGTTGGAACGCCGAAGTGTCGGGCCCATGCGCGTAGTCCCGGAAAGCCTCTGCGAAGAGGTCGTCCTGGGGTGTCATGGTGACGCCAAGGCAGTAGCCGCGCTCCGGAGCGCCGGCGAAATGGCGACACACGCAGGGCAGCTGGGTGATGGAGGTGGCGATATCGAAGATGCGCTCGCACTCTTCGATGGGAACCGGCTGTCCGAAATGATCAGCGATCTGCCGGGGTCTCGCGACCGCAGTGAACGCTGATCGGAGCGGAGAGGGTGCAGCCCGTACGACCTTGAGCAGCGGGATGTTGCGCTTCATGCGACGGTCGAACCCCGTCACGAAATCGATGACGAACTCCCTGCGAACGGTATCGCTCGAAAGGTCCGCCGCGTAGTTCTGCGCCTGCAGGTACCACGTCTTGCCGTCACCGTGCTGTACGCAGAACTCGCACATGGCGCCCTCCTGCCGAATGGTGGCCCCAGTATCGCAGGCGGGGATGCGGCCCGCCAGGTGTCACATTGCGAGTGCGGCCACGAACAGCAGGAGCACTACGAACACGATTGCGACGTTCGCGCTGATGTCCCGGGCGTATCGCTGGATCCGCAGCCGCGTCTGGATCACGGTCTCCTCCTGGAGTTGGTAGCCGGGCATGCGACCTGGTCGCTCCTGGAAGAACGCGTTCACCGCAAGACGAAGCAGCTCGACAGCCCATGCGGCGGTCCGCTCCAGTCTGCTGATCCCGCGCGCATGTGCATCCCCGAGTTCTGAGGCCGTGGGTAGCGCCCGTCGCGCCATCCCCAACGTATCGGCCGCATGCCCCAGCGTGGCTCTGGCAGCGGGGACCCGCTCTGCCACCAGCTGGTCGAAACGCTCGTCGCTGATCAGTGAATTGACGGCTGCGCCTACATCGCGTGTTATCGATTCGCCTCGCTCCCGCCTCGGCGCGAGCTCGACGGCCACTTCGGCGATCGGGTCGCGTGCATCGGCAAGGGTCGGTCCCGAGGCCGCGAGTGTGGCGAGCGCGTGCTCGAGGTCGCCCCGGCGCAGCGCATCACTGAGAACCCCCATGCGCTCGTGCATGAGCCGCCCGGCGATGTACGCGGCGATCTCACGCACCGCATCCACTCCGGCCTCGCCGGTCATGCCAGGTTCCCCGCGTGCCGATGCGCGGTTGATGGCGGCGCGGACGGTGTCCTGACGTTCGCGCTCGAGAATCAGATACGCTCGCTGCATCAGGTGCTGCTCCCGCGCACCAGGAGCGCCGGTGAGCAGCGTCGTGGTCACCAGCCGCCACTGTCTGCCGAGTCGCCCCACACCGGCCCGGTACGAACCCCTGGTGATTCGCAGCCCACGGGAGGTCGCGGCGCGGACGGTCTCGTAGGCCCGGTCGACGGCGCCGCATGCCGTCACGAGCCCGGATGCGGCGTGCCTGTACCACCAGTCGATGCTGAAGTACTGCGGCGCGTGGAGGTGGAAGAGGTGGAACTTCATCCCCACGAAGAAGAACGTGAAGCCGAGTGCAAAGGCGATCACCACGCTCATGAGGTCGCCGCTCGACAGGAACGAGTGCTCGAGGTAGTGGTCGAGGATGTCGCTATGCAGCCCCCACGTGTGCAGGCCGGGTTGGAAGACACCCTTGATCAGGATCTGCGGGAACCACCCGAGCACGACGATCGCCGTAGCAAGCATGCCCATTCCGAGAAGCATCCTCGGCGGAGCGTCCTTCACCTCGGGACCGTACTCGATCTTCGGCTTGCCGAGGAACATCAGTCCGATGAGCTTGATGAAGGAGCACGCGGTGCCGCCGCACGTAACGACGTATATCTTCTCGGCGATGCCGAGCGACGCGAGTTCGTGGTACTCCCATGCTTCCACGATGGCGTGATGGATCAGGCACTTGCTCACGAATCCGTTGAAGAGCGGGACTCCGGTGATGCCTGCAGCAGCGATGCACATGAACACGAACGTGATCGGCATCTTCTTCCACAAGCCACCGGTGTGATACAGGTCGAGCGAGTGGGTGCGGAAGTACACCGCGCCAACGCCGAGGAACAGGCACGCCTTGAACAGCGCGTGGTTCACCACGTGGTACAGGCCGCCTGCCACGCCCATCGCACCGTGCGCACCGAGGTAGCCTGCCGCACCGATGCCGGCAAGGATGAACCCCATCTGGCTCACGCTGTGGTAGGCGAGCATGCGCTTGGCGTTGGACTGCTGCAGTGCCAGGAAGACGCCGATGAACATCGTTGCGATACCGATCCAGAGCACCACGAGCCCAAGCTGCTCGGAGAAGTGCCAGAGGTGCTCCTCCACGTGCTCGGCCACCTCGGGACGGAAGAGCGCGGTCACCAC
>CAZOSR010000004.1:25835-30282 GCA_964582445.1 uncultured Coriobacteriaceae bacterium
AGAGGTGCTCCTCCACGTGCTCGGCCACCTCGGGACGGAAGAGCGCGGTCACCACACGGAAGATGCCGTACGCTCCAGCCTTGATCATCACGCCCGAGAGCAGCGCGCTTGCGGGAGCCGGCGCCACCGGGTGTGCGTCCGGGAGCCACACATGGACGGGCACCATGCCGGCCTTCACGCCGAAGCCGATGATGAGCAGGATCGCCGCCGCCCAACGGATGATCTCGTCGCCGTGACCGGCTGGCAGCGGTTCGAGCGCACCGGAACCCCCGAGCGCGAACGTCAGGAAGATGCCGCCCACCAGAGCGAAGCCGCCCACCACGGTCATCCAGAAGTACTTGCCGGCGGCCTTCTTCGCCTCATCCGTCTCCGTGTGTATCACCAGCAGGAACGCCACGAGCCCCAGCGCCTCGAAGAACAAGTACAGGGTCACCAGGTCGCCGGCCAACACCACTCCCAGATTGGCCGCGAGGACCACGAGCGTGGTGGTGTGATAGCGGTCATGCTTCTTCTCATGATGCAGGTAGTCCAGAGAGTGGATGGTGGCGGCCAGCCACACGAAGGACGTGAAGATGGCGAACAGCATCGAGAACGAGTCCACGGTGAACGTCAGTTCGCCGAGAAGCGCCGGTATCACGGTCTGGATGCGGTGGTGCTGGGCCACGAGCGGTATCAGAGCTGTCGCTCCAAGCAGCGTGAGCGCCATCACGACTACCACGTATGCGCTCCGCACGCCCGGCCAGCGCTTTCCCAGCGGTCGGACGAGCGCTGCGGCAGCCAGCGGCAGGAGCACGATTGCCGCCGGTAGCGGGCTGGAGACCAGGTGTGTCACCTCGCTGACGACCTCTGCCGCGTGTCCCGCATCCATGATCCGCTCCTAGTGGAAGAACGCTTCGGCGGCCATGCGCGCCAGTGCGACGGGCATGCCGGGTAGTGACGCTCCGATTCCGAGCACCACCGTCAACGCTGTGGCGATCACCAGCGGCGCGAGCATCGTCGCGGGCGCCTCGCGACCCTCGGTGACCGTGAGGTCTTCAGGGGTGATGGCCGGTTCGCGGAAGTACATCCGGTACACGATGGGCAGCAGGTAGATCGCCGCCATGAGTGCTCCGCCAAGCAGCACCGCGAGCAGCCAGGGGTTGTCGGTCTCAAGCATCCCCAACCCGAGGTACCACTTGCTGGTGAAGCCTGAGAGCGGGGGCGTGCCGATCATCGCGAGAGAGGCCAGGGCGAAGCACGCTGCGGTGACGGGCATCCGTCGTGCGGCCCCGTCGAGCTGACGGACGTTGAACGCTCCGAGACGGCGGATGAAGAGGCCTGCGCACAGGAACAGTCCGCCCTTCATGAACGCATGGTTGGTGATGTGCACGAGCGCTCCGATCGTGGACTGCTCGCCAAGGAGCGAGATCGCGAGGGTCACGTAGGCCATCTGGCTGATGGTCGAGTAGGCGAGCCGTCGCTTGAGGTTCTCCTGGTTCACGGCAAGCACGGCTGCGAACAGCACCGTGAACGCTGCAACGGCGCTCACATACGGGGCGACACCGAGCGATTTCAGCACGTCCACACCAAGTACTCCGAAGATCGCGCGCGTGATGCCGAACGTGCCGGCAGCGACCATCACGCCGGACAGAACGGTGGAGAATGGAGCGGGGGCGGCGGGGTGCGCGTCAGGCACCCAACCGTGCAGCGGAACGAGGGCGGCCTTCACACCGAATCCCACGAGGAAGCACCAGAAGATCGCCTGCAGGACTGCGGGGTCGGTACCGGCGCTCAAGATGCCACCCGCAGCGAACGTCTGCTTCCCTGCTGTGAAGAACGTCAGCACGATCGCCAGGAGCACGAGCGTGCCGCCGAAGAGGATGTAGATGATGTACTTGGTGCCGGCCGCCATCGCCTCCGGTGTCTCCTCGTGCACCACAAGCGGATAGGTCAGGATGCTGAAGAGCTCGTAGAAGATCAGGAATGTGAGCAGATTGCCGGCGTAGGCCACGCCCATCGTCCAGGCGAGGCACAGGATGAAGAAGCCGTAGTATCGGCCGAGGCGGTGCTCCCCGCGCATGTAACCGTACGAATACACGAGTGCGAGCACCCAGAGCACGGCAACTGTGGCGCCGAACAGCGCACCGGCAGCATCGACGCGCATATACATCCAGATGTCAGGAGTGAGCTGCAGGATATACGTCTCGTACAGTGAGCCTCCTGCCACGCCAGCGGCCATGAACACCGCGATAGCGGCAACCGCGAGTGCTACCACGAGCAACAGCACTTCGCGCGCGCGCTCGGATACACGCTGCACCGGCGCTGTCAGCATCGCACCGATGATCGGTAGCGCGAACGCGAGCAGGGGGAGTATCGAGCGGGTCGCTTCGGTCTCCATGCCGATCACCTCTACATCCCGAAGACGAACGTCACCGCGGCTTGTGCCAGGGCGAATGGCATTCCGGGCACTGACACGGTCATACCAAGCAGCAGTACGTATCCGGCGCACAGGAGTGTGGGCCCGAGCATCGTCCAGTGCGCCTCGTGCACGACGGCGTCCTCACGGGGCGCCTTGAAGAACGCCGTGTAGATCACGGGCAGCCAGTACGCGGCGTTGAGCAGCGCGCTCGCCAGCATCACGAGCGCGTAGATCCAGCGATCGCTCTCGAGCGCACCGAGTGAGAGGTACCACTTGGTCACGAATCCGGCGAAGAGCGGTATGCCGATGAAGCTGAGCGCCGCGATCGTGAATGCGCCCATGGTGTAAGGCATCCGGTAGCCGATGCCCGCCAGCTCGTGGATGGTGGTCTTCCCGGTGGTGCGCTGTATTGATCCCGCGACGAAGAACATCGTGATCTTGGCGAACGCCTGGTTAGCGATGTGCACGATTGCCGCTGTTGCGGCAAGCGGGGAAAGGAGCGCGGCTCCGAGCACGATGTACGATAGCTGGCTCACGGTCGAGAACGCGAGTCGCCGCTTGAAGTTGTCCTGGAAGATGGCGACCACCGACGCTGCGATGATGGTGAAGGCCGCGAGCACGGCGAGCCAGTCGCAGACGCCAAGCTCCCTCAGCAGCTCAACCCCGAAGACGTTGTAGATGACGCGCAGGACACCGAACGCGCCGACCTTCACAACGGCCACAGCGTGCAGCAACGCGCTCACCGGAGTTGGCGCAACCATGGCCGTGGGCAACCACCCGTGGAGCGGCATGATCGCCGCTTTCACGCCGAACCCGGCGATCAGACAGACAAAGAGCACGGTGAGCGTGGTGCGCCCTGCCTCCATCGTGAGAATGCCAGGTTGCGACAGGGTCATAGTCCCGGCCAGCTGATACGTCCAGATCGATCCCAGCAGCACGAACGCGCCGCCGGTGAGCGTGTACGCAAGATACGTGCGGCCTGCGCGCATCGCCTCGGCGGTCTCGTCGTGGATGACGAGCGGGTACGTGCAGATGGTGAGCGTCTCGTAGAAGAGGAACAACGTGAGCAGGTTCTCGGCGAACGCCACTCCGACTGTGGTGGAGACACACAACGCGAAGAAGCCGAAGAACCGTCGCCGGTTTGGCTCACGCTCCATGTACCCGATCGCGTACACCGTCGTGAAGAGCCAGAGCGTTGACGACACCACCGAGAAGAACATGCCGAGAGCATCCGCCCGGAATGCCAGACCAACGCCGGGGGTGAACTCCACCAGATCGAACGTGTACACGACGCCCCTCAGCGAGCCGGGCAGCATCGACATGACGATTCCGAGCTTTGCGAGCGCGGCGGACAGGCTCCAGAAGCGGCGCCAGAACGTGTGTTCGGCGGCCCAGAACACCAATGCCGCGCACAGTAGCGAAAGCGCTGGAGCAAGGACGACCCGTGCGTCAACGACTTCCATCTACGCACCTCCCAGCAGGCGTGCCACCGCGGGCTCGATGAAGCTGAGCGGGAGGCTTCCAAGCACGCCCATCACCAGGCAGAGGGCTGCCAGGATCAGGACAGGGACGAGCATGGTCGCCGGCGCCTCGTGTACCGCAACGCTTTCGGCGTCCTGTGGTTTGCGGAAGTAGAACGCGTTCACCATCCGGATGTAGTAGATGAAGATCAGGAGTGCGCCAAAGACGAGAGCCACCGCGAAGAGCGGCTGTCCCGCCTGTAGCGCCCCCAGCGCGATGTACCACTTGCAGAGGAACCCGGCCGTTGGCGGGATGCCCACGATCGAGATCGCGCCGATCGAGATCGCCGCAGTCGTGAACGGCATCGATCGCCCGATGCCCGCGAGCCCGGAGAGCGTACGCTGTCCCGTCTGATGGATCAGCGCACCAGCCCCGAGGAACAGCGTTGCTTTGATAAGCGCGTGGTTGAACACGTGCACGCTCGCACCGATCAGCGAGTAGGAAGACGCCAGTCCAAGCCCCATGACGATGTAGCCGATGCTGGAGATGGTCGAGTAGGCGAGCATCATCTTGATGTCGTCCTGGAAG